>NZ_JBHVEU010000220.1:0-14799 GCF_042802075.1 Kitasatospora sp. NPDC057518 | reverse complement strand
TTCAACCTCGGCGTGCTGCACGCCGGGCGCGGCGATCAGCAGCCGGCCCCGGAGTGGTACGCGCGGGCCGCGGCCGAGGGGCCCGGCGAGGCGGCTGAGGCTCAGGCTCAGCCGAGGCGCGCGACGAGGTTCCGGTACTCGTCCCACAGCTCCTTCGGGGTGTGGTCGCCGAAGGTCTCCAGGTGGGCCGGCACGAGCGCGGCCTCCTGGCGCCAGATGTCGGCGTCCACGGTGAAGAGCAGGTCGAGGTCCTCCTTGGAGAGGTCCAGGTCGCCGAGGTCGAAGCCCTCGACGGTCGGCAGCACGCCGATCGGGGTCTCGACGCCCTCGCCGGTGCCCTCCAGGCGCTCGACGATCCACTTGAGCACGCGGCTGTTCTCGCCGTAGCCGGGCCAGACGAACTTGCCCTCGGCGTCCTTGCGGAACCAGTTGACGTAGTAGATCTTCGGCAGCTTGGCGGCGTCCGCCTGGGCGCCGACCTTCAGCCAGTGGGCGAAGTAGTCGCCCATGTTGTAGCCGCAGAACGGCAGCATCGCGAACGGGTCGCGGCGCAGCTCGCCGACGGTGCCCTCGGCGGCGGCGGTCTTCTCGGAGGCGATGTTGGCGCCCAGGAAGACGCCGTGCTGCCAGTCGAAGGACTCGGTCACCAGCGGGACGGCGGTGGCGCGGCGGCCGCCGAACAGGATCGCCGAGATCGGCACGCCCGCCTGGTCCTCCCACTCCGGGGCGATGGTCGGGCACTGCGCGGCCGGGACGGCGAAGCGGGCGTTCGGGTGGGCGGCCGGGGTGCCGGACTCGGGGGTCCAGTCGTTGCCGCGCCAGTCGGTCAGGTGCGCCGGGGGCTCGTCGGTGAGGCCCTCCCACCACACGTCGCCGTCGTCGGTGAGGGCGACGTTGGTGAAGACGGTGTTGCCCCAGAGGGTCTCGATGGCGTTGGCGTTGGTGTCCACGCCGGTGCCGGGGGCGACGCCGAAGAAGCCGGCCTCGGGGTTGATGGCGTACAGGCGGCCGTCGGCGCCGAAGCGCATCCAGGCGATGTCGTCGCCGATCGTCTCGACCTTCCAGCCCGGGACGGTCGGCTGGAGCATGGCCAGGTTGGTCTTGCCGCAGGCCGAGGGGAAGGCCGCCGCGACGTACTTGACCTCGCCGCTCGGCGGGGTGAGCTTCAGGATGAGCATGTGCTCGGCCAGCCAGCCCTCGTCGCGGGCCATGGTCGAGGCGATGCGCAGCGCGTAGCACTTCTTGCCGAGCAGGGCGTTGCCGCCGTAGCCCGAGCCGAAGGACCAGATCTCCTTGGTCTCCGGGAAGTGCGAGATGAACTTGGTGCTGTTGCACGGCCACGGCACGTCCGCCTGGCCCTCGGCGAGCGGGGCGCCGACGGTGTGCACGGCCTTGACGAAGTCGCCGTCCTCGCCGAGCTGGTCCAGCACGGCCTGACCCATGCGGGTCATCACGCGCATCGAGACGGCGACGTAGGCGGAGTCGGTGATCTCGACGCCGTACGCGGCCAGCGGGGAACCGACCGGGCCCATCGAGAAGGGCACGACGTACATCGTGCGGCCCTTCATCGCGCCGCGGAAGAGGCCCTGCTCGCCCTGGAAGATCTCCCGCATCTCGGCGGGGGCCTTCCAGTGGTTGGTCGGTCCGGCGTCCTTCTCCTGCTCGGAGCAGATGAAGGTGCGGTCCTCCACGCGCGCCACGTCGGACGGGTCCGAGGCGGCGTAGTAGGAGTTGGGGCGCTTCTCCTCGTTGAGCTTCTTGAAGGTGCCCTGCGCCACCAGCAGGTCCGCGAGGCGCTGGTACTCCTCGTCGGAACCGTCGCACCACTCGATGCGGTCCGGCTGGGTGAGCTCGGCGATCTCGCTCACCCAAGCGAGCAGCTGCTTGTGGCGGGTGGGCGCGGATGCGCTGAGAGCAGAGATCTCGTACGACACGATCGCTCCGTTTCACGCCATCTCGGCGTGGAGATGGCGTCGCGGGGGTCTGAGGGTGCTTGCAGCGTAGCTCCGGACTCAAGGCCGGAACGCGGCGAAGCGTCGAAATTGACGCACCCTTTACTACAGCCAGTATGATTACTCATCGGTAACATGTCGACCGACCCCACGACGGAGTGCGCGGCGCCACACTCCAAATACTCCAAAACGTCTAAGAGTGACGATCGCCACTTCCTACGCGTGAGTAACCTACGGAGCCGTAGGTAGCGGGTAGCATGCTGCGCATGACTGCTGCTGCGCTCGCGGAGAGTGCACTCACGGAGAGCAAGCCGAAGTGGCGCGGCTGGCTGCACGCCGGAATGTTCCCCGCCACGGTGGCCGCCGGGATCGTGCTGATCTGCCTGGCCGACTCCACGCCCGCCAAGATCGCCTGCGCGATCTACTCGGTCAGCGCCTGGCTGCTGTTCGGGGTCAGCGCGGTGTACCACCGCTTCAACTGGGGGCCGCGCGGGGACGCCGTACTGCGCCGGCTGGACCACGCGAACATCTTCCTGATCATCGCGGGCACCTACACGCCGTTCACCATGCTGCTGCTCAAGGGCGCCGACCAGCAGGTCCTGCTCTGGGTGGCCTGGGGCGGCGCGCTGGCCGGGATCGCGTTCCGGGTGTTCTGGGTCGGCGCGCCGCGCTGGCTGTACACACCGGTGTACCTCGCGCTGGGCTGGGCCGCCGCCTTCTTCCTGCCGGACTTCCTGCGCGCCGGCGGGGTCGCCGTCCTGGTGCTGATGATCGTCGGCGGGGTGCTCTACAGCATCGGCGGCGTGGTGTACGGGCTCAAGCGGCCCAACCCCTCACCGCGCTGGTTCGGGTTCCACGAGGTGTTCCACGCCTTCACCCTGGGGGCGTTCATCGTCCAGTACGTCGGCGTCTCGCTGGTGGCCTACAGCACCACCGGGTGAACACCGGTGCCGTACGGCATGACCGGGTGAACACCGGTGCCGTACGGCACGGTCGGGTGATCACTGGTGGCGTACGGCACGGCCGGTCGATCCCGGCGCACCCCGACGGGCGGTCGAACGGTCCACGGACCGGACGGCCGCCCGTTCCGCCGTCCAGGGCCGCTCGTACGGGGCCCGGAGCTGCGGGCGGCGCGGGTAGGCCGCGTGGTCGGCCGCGCCGGCCTCCGGCTGCGGGCCCGGATCCTGCAGCGGCCCGTGCGCGTGGTGCTGCTCCCCGTACCCGTGGTGCTGCTGCCCGCCGTGCGCGTGGTGCTGCTCCCCGTGCGACTCCCGGTGGGGCTCGCGCGGAGGCCAGGCCGGCGCCGGGAGCGCCTCGGGCTCGGGCCACCGCACCGCGCCGACCGCACGGCCCCGCGCCTGCCGGGCGTCCAGCGCCTCGCGGGCCCGGCGGCAGCGCTCGCAGTGCGCGGCGTCCGGGATGCCGCGGCGCGGACGGTGCCGCACCGGGGCCGGCCCGCCGCGCATCGCGCGCCAGCGGCGGGCGACGTAGACCATCAGCAGCAGGGTCTCCACCCCGGCGACCGCCAGGACCAGTGGGGCACCCTTGATCAGATAGGCCGCCACCACGGCCAGCGCAGAGCCCACCACCACCGCCGAGCCCCACACCTGGGAGCTCATCTGCTTGTCGTCCGCGTCGGCCACCTCGGTCCCCTTTCCCGGTGCCGGGCTCGTGGTCGGCTCCCGCCGCCCCACCTCTTCTCCGCTCTCGGCACGCGTCGGCCAGCACTGACCGATTGCCACATCGTATCTACCGTCAGTCATGGCCAACCGCCCCCAGGCGGCGAACGACAGATCAACGTTGCGTCAATTCCTTGTGCGGAAGCAGCACTTCCAGGACACATCACGGAACGTGACCACGGCAAGGCGCCCGGCCGGGAGAACCCGGCCGAGCGCCTCGGTGAACCTCTCGCGACCCCGCCCGCCGTCAGCCGCGGCGGACGCCCCTCCGCCGCAGCACGGCACCCGCGCCCACCAGGGCGGTGGCCCCCAGGGCGGCCGCCGCCGTCACGGCCGGCAGTGCCGAACCGCCGCCCGCGGGTCGCGGTGCGACCGCGAGTTGCGGGCCCTCCCCGGGCTGCGGTGCCGTCCCGGACCGCGGCGCGGCCGCGAGTTCCGGCGCGGCGTCCGCCTCGTAGCCGCCGCCCTTGCCCGCCCGGTCGTACGCCGAGCCGGGCAGCTTGTCCCCGTACCGCTGGTGCACCAGCTGCTGGTACGCGGCCAGCGTGACCCCGCCCGCGCCCACCGAGCGCCGGGCCTCGTCGTCCAGCGGCAGCACCCGGCCGTCACGCAGCACGTACCAGGCGTTGACCTGCGGCTCGCGGAAGGCGGTGCCACCGCCGCTGCCCGCCGCCTTCGCCGCGTAGTCGCTCTCGTCACCGCCCGAGGCGATGTTCACCACCTTCCAGCCGCCGCCCTGCCGGACGGTCCAGACCGAGGCGCTCTGCCCGTCCGCCGCGACCACCTTGCTGGCGGTGAACTCCGACGTCGCCACCGGTGCGCCGGGGGTACCGGCCACGAAGCCGGGGTCCAGGACGTACACCGGCACGGTGTCGCCGACCAGCCGCGGCGCGGCCTCGCCCGCCGCCCGGGCCTCCTCGGCGGCGCCGATGGTCAGCTGCCGGGTCGGCGGGACGCCCTTGCGGGCGAAGAAGTGGCCGACCTTGTCGAGGACGGCCGGGTCCTGGACCGCGCCGCGGGCCTGCGCCAGCTCGGCGGCGGGCACCGGGGCCGGGGCGGACGGGGAGTCCGCGTGCGCGGCCGGGGCGAGCGCCAGCGCGAGGCCGGCGGCGAGCAGGGCGGTGGCGGTCGCGGTGGCGGCCCGACGGCGGCTCTTGGTCTCGGTCATGGCCGCCCTCACGCGCCGATCCGGTACAGGGAGTGGGTCCACGAGAACGTGTTGTTGTTCACGTAGTACCCGTAATCCGCCCAGTTGTAGCGGTAGTTGGAGGGCCACGGATCGCCCCAGTAGACCCAGTTGCTCGACGTGTCGTAGCCGTACAGGACGTGCATGTGGCCGCCGCCCGAACTCCACTGGATGCGCGTCTCGATCGGGCGGTCCGCGTTCACCTCGGACTGCACGGTGCCGTAGTTCAGGTACCCGTTGACGTACGAGCCCGGGTTGATGCCGACCCAGTTCAGCCCGTTCTGCACGTCGCCCAGCGTGGCCTGGCTGTTGGGGCAGCTGGAGTTGGCGGAGCGGCCGAACGCGGCGTTGCAGAACTGGTTCTGGCTGTAGTTGTAGCCGAACCAGGTGGCGATGGTGTTCCCGCTCGCCGCCCAGCACCAGTTGGTCTGCTGTTGCTGCTGCATGGTGATGTTGAGCTTCTTGAAGGTGCCGGCCAGGTCGGCCGTGCTGCCGGGCGCGGCGGCCTGGCGGACCTGGTGCGCGGCCCGGTCCTGGGCCTGCGTCTGGGCCTGGGCCTGGGTCCGGTCCTGGTACGGGGCCTGGGCCTGGTACGGGGCCGGCTGCCCGGCCGGGGCGGCGATCGCGGGCGCCGCCACCGCGGCGGTGAGCGCCGGGCCCAGCACGCCGAGGGCGAGCAGCGAGACCGCGCGGCGCAGCCGTATTCGTGGAACTGGCATGGCGGGAAAGCCTCCTTGCACGAGTGGAGCGAGGTGCTGTGTGGGGGCGCGGTCCGGATCGCGCCCCGAGCATCGCGCCTCGTCAGGGACAGGTCAACGGCCGTCCGCGGGGCCCGGACCGAGGTGTGAACGGGCGGACGCGGATGTGAACGGCGCCCGGAGAACCACCGCGCAGCAGGCCCGGACCGGTGACAAACCACCGCACCGATGTGAATATTCACGGTCAAACGCCGCTCCGTCCCGAGCCGCCCGCACGCCGGTCCGCCCGTCCCCCAGGAGGCCGCCATCCACAAGAGCGACCCAGCCGACCTCGCCGCCGCCCTGCGCACCGGCCCCTTCCACCTCGCCCTGCGCACCGCGATCTCCGCCCGGGGCCTCGCCCTCCACCGCATCCGCCGCCACCTCGCCCTGCGCGGCGTCACCGTCGGCCTCACCAGCCTCAGTTACTGGCAGCAGGGCCGCCGCCGCCCCGAACGCACCGAGTCACTGCGCGCCGTCGCCGCCCTGGAAGAGGTCCTCGACCTGCCCGAACACTCCCTCACCCGGCTGCTCGGCCCCCGCCGCACCGCCGGCCCCGCCCCCGCCGGCCCGCCCGTCCGCCCCTACCGCGACCTCATCTCCCCCGCCGTCGCCGTCGACGACCTGCTCGCCACCCTCGCCGGCCCGCGCGACACCGGACTGCACACCATCACCCACATCGAACGCATCCGCGTCGGCCCCGACCGCCAACTCGCCCGCCGCGACTCCCAGCACGCCCTGCGCGCCCACCGCGACGGCATCGACCGCTACCTCGCCCTCTACCAGGGCGACCCCGGCAGCGACATCACCCGCGTCGGCGTCCGCGCCGAGGAGAACTGCCGCCCCGGCCGCATCCGCCGCGACCAGGCCCACCACCTGCTCGCCGCCGAACTCCTCCTCGACCGCCGCCTACGCGCCGGCGACACCCACCTGCTCGGCTACGGCTTCGACGACGCCCCCTCCCCCGACCCCAGCTGCGAATACGTCCGCGGCTTCAACTCCGGCGCCGGCCAGTACGTCCTCCAGGTCACCTTCCACCCCGCCGCCCTCCCCGTCCGCTGCCACCGCTTCGCACTGCACTCGCCGGGCGCCGCCCCGTACGAGACCGAGGAACTCACCCTCGACGGGCACCACTGCGTCCACCTGGTGGCGACGGCGGTACGGCCGTGCCTCCTGGGGATCCGGTGGGACTGGGAGTGAGGGGGGTGGGGGTCAGTGCGACCAGTACGGGTCGTCGACGGGGTCGATCACATAGCCGTCGGCGTCGTACGGCGCACGGCCCAGCGGGGGGAGGGGCTTGTACTCGTGGGCCGGCTGGTACAGCACCCCGGCAGTCCCCACCAGGAACTTCACGCGGTACGTCGAGTCCTGCTGCGGCTTCGCGAGGAACGTCAGGTACGTCTCACCGTCCGCGTTCCCCATCCCGTCCATGCCCTGGATCTCGTCAGCGGGCTTCGACCGTTCGACCACCCTGTTTCCGAGGCCCTTCCAGGCCTGCGCCACCTGGTCCATCAGGGCCGGAAGCTTCGCCCGCGAGACCACGGTCCGAACGACCACGATCTCGGTCAGATCCGACCCCATGCTCGGCTCGCCGTCCCAGAGATCGGGTTTCCTCAGCACCTCGAAGTCGGCCCCCGCATAGCTGAGGGCGGGCGTGATCCCGTCCATGGTCACGCGCAGCGCGCGGTCGATCCGGTCCTTCGCCTGGCCCGTCCTCACCCAGTCCGACCGGCCGGCCAGTGCCAACGGCCCGTAACCGTTCGAGAACAGCGCCCAGCCACCGACCACCGCGACGACGAACGACAGCACCACCGCGCCGAGCACCTTCCACCGGGGCTTCATCGTCCCCCTGTCAGATGAACGTCGTCAGGGTTGCCCGCGATGATCGCGGCGACGTTGCCCAGCGAAGGACCACCGGTCTCCGGAGCCAGGTACTTGGTGTGCATGCCGAAGTCCCCCCAGCTCCACCACTGGCTCCAGCCGTCGACAGTGAAGCGCTTGGCCCCGAAGGAGCCGCTCGCCGGATCCCTCCCGTAGTAGAGGTCGTGCGGGTCCGCCCCGACCAAGCCGCCGAAGGGCCAGGGCACCGCCGCCGCGGTCGGCGAGGGGATCTGGGTGACCGGGTCGTCGCCGGCCGCACCCGCCCACACATGACCTGCGGGCATCCCGAGGTCCGAGGCGTGCTTCACCCCGACGCCGGGGCTCCCGATGATCACCACGTCGTCCGGCAGCGTGTAATTCCCTTGGTGGGCGGCCAGCTTCGTGGCCTGGCCGACGAGGAGCGAACCGTAGCTGTGGCCCATCGAGGTGATGTGCGGGTTCTGACCACTGCTGTTGGCAGCCCGGAGCCCACTGACGAACCTCGCGTAGTCGGGTGCGCCGGCCAACGCCCGCTCGGGAGTGGTTGCCTTGAGGTCCATGTCCGGTGGGTCGTAACCGAGCCAGACGATGGAGGCCACCGAACCGCCGGGCTTGACCTTCTTGTTCGCCTCCCGCCAGACGTTCAGCGCGTTCTCCGCCTCGTTGGTACCGGGCTTGCCCGGCCCCGCCGGGCCGAGCGAGTCGGGGGTGGTGGTGATCCCGGGCACGTAGGCGGAGATGTCGGTGGCGGTGTCGGGGTTCCCGAAGGAGAGGATCGCGCGGCCCTGGCCCTCGGTGCCGATGCCGAGCAGATAGGTGCGCGGTCGACCGTCATTCGCCGCGGCGTCCTGCTTGAGGCGCTCCCAGACGGGCACGAGCTTCGCAAGCTCCGCCTGCTCTTCCTTCGTCCGGTCCTTCTTCTCACGGAGCTCGCGCAGCCGGTTTGTCAGGTAGCTCCGGTTGACCTGGTCCCGCACGTCCGCCGGGATCCCGTCCAGGTTCCCGACCTTCTCTGGGTGGTGGTCGATGAACCACTGCCGGCCCGCCGGGTCGAGGCCGTTCCACCAGCTGTTGACCTCGGTGGGCGGCGCTCCCGCGGCCGGCATGTCCCTCAGGTACGGGGCGCCCGACTCGTTCGCCGTCCGCTGGTCGGCCTCGGCGACCGCGAGGGTCAGGCCCGACTTGCTGGTGGCGTGCTGGGTGAAGCCCCTGAGCAGCCCGGCGAGGGTCTGGTCGGCCGTCCCGGCCTCGGTGAGGGCGGCGGTGATCCGCTTGGCGATCTCCTCGGCCGCCGCCTTCTGCTTGGTCTCCCAGTTCGCGTCCACCGGGCCGGTGGGCGCGGGCCAGCTCACCGTGCCGTTGTCGCTGACGGTCAGGCCCTTGGCGCCGGCGTCGACGACGGCCTGCCGGAGTTTCGACTGGGCGAGTCCGAAGAGGTCGGCGTAGTCCCGCAGGGTCTGGCCGAGTGCGGCCAGTTCGGTTTCGGCGGCGTGCAGTTGGGTGGTCGTGCCGTCCAGTGAGGGGATCGCGGCGTCGGCTGCCGGTCCGCTCCAGCCCGACCCGTGGACCCGGTCGGTGGTGCCGCGCTTCCAGTCGGCGGTGTGCTGCGCGAACGCCTTGTGGAGTGCGTCGTACGCGTCGCCGGCCGCGTGGAGGTCCCCCGGTCTGGCGTTCTTCAGGCTCGCGAAGTCGAGTCGGCCCGCGCCGGCCCGCTGATCCGGATCAGCCATGAGTGCTCCCCCCGATACTCACCGCTACCATAACCCACGTCTGCCACAGCGGCATTGGGGGAAGAGCGATGGGTGACGGCAAGGGATTCACTGTCAAACCAGGCGAGTTGACCGCCGCCGGGAACAACGCGCTGGCGGTGGCCGGGAAGGTTCCGGAGGAGACGGCGAAGCTCGCGGAGCCGGGCGACAAGGCGGCCGGGGGGCTGGCGGGGTGGCAGAGCGGGGCGGCGTTGCAGGGGTGCGGCACCGCCTGGAAGTCGCTGCTGGACGGGCTCGCCGGCGACATGAAGTCGGCCGGCGGCAACCTTCTCACCTGCGCGCAGACGTACCTCAGCGCCGACCGGTTGCCCGCGCCCGCCACCGCGGCGGCCGCCACCGATCCCTTCGGCACGAAGGTGGCCGGGGTGGCGGGCGTGCATCTGACCAGGGACGCGTAACTCCGTTACCGGGACCGGAAGTCCACGATCAGGGAGTCCTCCACCGGCAGGTAGCCGATCTGCTGGTAGATGGAGTTGCTGGTCGGGTTGGCGAGGTCGGTGTAGAGCAGGACCTCGGTGGCGCCGCGGGCGAGGAGGTGGGCCGAGACGGCGGCGGTGACGGCGGTGCCGTAGCCGTGGCCGCGGCTTTCGGCGGGGGTGTAGACCGGGCCGATGCGGGACATGCCGGCGAGCACCGGGCTGCTGCCGGCCAGGGCGACCGGGCGGCCGCCGTCCTCCCACAGGTGCAGGCAGCCGTTCGCGGTCCGCTCGTCCACCGCCCTTGGGACGTCGGGGAGTTCGACCTCGACCTCGGCCAGGAACTCCTGGTACCAGCGGATCGCCAGTTCTCGGTCGGCCGGTTCGGCCAGCCGGTGGCGGCCTGCGGGCGGGCGCGGCGGGTCGGTCAACTCGCCGAGCCGGTAGAGCCGTTCGTCGACGCGGACGGACTGTTCGGTGCCGGTGGCCGCCGTCCAGGCGGCGGCGAAGGCGCGGACCGCTTCGGCTCCCCCGTCGACCCCGGTCACCGTGGTGAAGCCGGCTCCGGCGGCGGCCAGGCCGGTCGCCAGTTCGGCGGCCGCGGCCGGCGGCATGAAGGAGAGCCGGGGGGCGAACGGCGGCGTCTGGAGGAAGGCGCCCGCGACCGGACCTCCCTGCTCGGCCCGCCACCAGCCGAAGACCGGCGGCTCGCCGAACACCGTCAGGCCGGACTCGGCCAGCCGGTGCGCGATGGTGAGCAGGACGGTGTTCTCGGCGGGGCGGGCGGCCAGGAAGGCGCCCGCCTGGTCGCGGAACTCGTCGAGGGAGGTGCTGAAAGTCCAGGTCATGGCCCATGGTGGCCCTGGCCGGACCCCGCTCGCCAACGATTATCCGGCCGCCGTCGAACCCCTGCCCGCCCCACCGTCGACGGCTTGCCCGCCCCCGCCGGGGCGCCCGCTACTCGACCGCCGTGCCCAGCTTCCCGGCCAGTTCCGCCGGATCGGTGGTCGGGGCGTCGCAGGCGAAGTGCCGGCAGACGTACGCCGCGGGGGCGCCGCCGACCAGCGGCCGGTCGGCCAGCAGCGGCACCTCGGGCTCCCCGGGCGCGCCGACCGCGACCACCGCTCCCGGCGCCGTCCCGAGCAGCGCGGCCCGTCGCAGCGCCGCGGTGGCCGGGTCGCCGTCCGGGCCGACCACGGCGACCTCGCGCGGCCCGTCGAGCAGCGCCTCGGCGACGGCGAGGCCCCAGCCGATGAACCGCGGTGCCCGGCCGGCGAGGGCGCCGACCACGCCGAGGGCCCGTTCGGCGGCCGTGCGGTGCCGGTCGGAGCCGGTGTACGCGGCGTACGTGAGCAGGGCGCCGGCGGCGGCCGTCCAGCCGGACGGGGTGGCGTTGTCGGTCGGGTCCTGCGGGCGGCGGATCAGCTCCTCGGCGTCGTCGGCGGTGTCGTAGAGCGCGCCGGAGGCCTCGTCGGTGAAGTGCTTGAGCACGGTGTCGAGCAGGCCGCCCGCCAGCTGGAGCCAGGAGGCGTCGCCGGTGACGGCGTACAGCGCGAGGAAGCCCTCGGCGGTGTCCGCGTAGTCCTCCAGCACGCCGGCGTTGGCACCGGCCCGGCCGTCCCGGGAGGTGCGCAGCAGCCGGCCGTCGGGGGTGAGGTGGACGGCGAGCAGCAGGTCGGCGGCGCGTTCGGCGGCCTCGACCAGGTCGGGGCGGTCCAGCAGCGCGCCGGTCTCGGCGAGCGCGGCGACGGCCAGGCCGTTCCAGGCGGCGACCACCTTGTCGTCGCGGGCCGGGGCGGGGCGGGCCGCCCGGGCCTCGGCCAGCCGCGCCCGGATCGTCTCGTACTCGGCGAAGTCCTCGGGGTCGGCGAGGAGTTGGAGCACCGAGGTGCCGTGTTCGAAGGTGCCCTCGGCGGTGACGGTGAACAGCCGGGCCGCGGTGGCCGCGTCGGCGGGGCCGAGCAGGTCGACCAGCTGGCCGGGCTCCCACACGTAGTACGCGCCCTCGGCGGACTGCCCGGTCTCCTCGTCCAGGCTGTCGGCGTCCAGGGCCGAGGCGAACGCACCCTCGGGCGTGCGGAGTTCGCGCAGCAGGAAGTCCGCCGTGGAGAGCGCGACCCGGCGGGCCAGGGCCGATCCGGTGGCCCGCCACAGGTGCAGGTAGGCGCGCAGCAGCAGGGCGTTGTCGTACAGCATCTTCTCGAAGTGCGGCACCACCCAGCCGGCGTCCACCGCGTACCGGGCGAAGCCGCCGCCGAGCTGGTCGTGGATGCCGCCGCGGGCCATCGCCTCACCGGTGCGGACGGCCATCTCCAGGGCCGCCTCCGAGCCGGTCCGGGCGTGGTGGCGCAGCAGGAACTCCAGCACCATGGCCGGCGGGAACTTCGGCGCGCCGCCGAAGCCGCCGCGGCTCTGGTCGAAGTCCCGGCTGAGGGCCACCAGCGCCTGGTGCAGATCCGCCTCGCCGGGCGGGTTGTGGGCACCGGCCGAGTACACGGCGGCCCGCTGGGCGAGGTCGGCCCGGATCCGCCCGGCGACCTCGCCGACCTCCTCCCGCCGGTCCCGCCAGGCGGCCTCCACACCCTCCAGCACCTGCCGGAAGGACGGCATCCCGTGCCGGGGCTGCGGCGGGAAGTAGGTGCCGAAGTAGAACGGCTCCTTGTCGGGCGTGAGGAACACCGTCATCGGCCACCCGCCCTGCCCGGTCGCGGCCTGCACCGCCTCCATGTACACGGCGTCGACGTCCGGCCGCTCCTCCCGGTCCACCTTGACCGGGACGAACCGCTCATTGAGGTACTCGGCGAGCCCGGCGTCCTCGAAGCTCTCGTGAGCCATGACATGACACCAGTGACACGCGGCGTAACCGACCGACAGCAGAACGGGCACACCGCGGCGCCGCGCCTCCTCGAAGGCCTCCGGCGCCCAGGGCCACCAGTCCACAGGGTTGTCGGCGTGCTGGAGCAGGTAGGGGGAGGTCGCATGAGTCAACCGGTTCGCCATGCGGGCAGTATTCCAGTCGGGCGTGCTGCGACGGGGACAGGCCCACCGAACAGGCCGGGCCTCCGGGGGCGGTACAGCCCGGCCTGGACTGAGAACGCGCGGTGCAGCAAGCACGTCCTGGCACCGCACCCCCAACAAAGTTCGAGCATCTCTAGGGTGGCACGGTCGTCGAGCTTGTAGGCTCCGGCCAACCCAGGGCCACCAGGGCACCTGAGGCGCACGCACGGGAGAAGCGCGATGTCGATCCCCTTGTCAGACCTGTCCGTTCGCAGCGAAGGCGTTCAGAAGCTCTACACGGACTACCTCGCGGACCGGTTCTCCGTGAATCGACGATATCAACGGAAGCTCGTCTGGACGGTCGAGGAGAAGTGCGACCTCATCGACTCAATCCTGAGCGATCTCCCGATCCCGCTTATCCTCGTCGCCGAGATCTCAGGCGAAGACGGAACCAGCTACGAGCTGATCGACGGCATGCAGCGACTCAATGCCATCTTCTCGTTCATCGAGAACGAATTTGACATCAACGGGCAGTACTTCGACCTGCAGGCACTCGCCGACACAAAGAGCCAACTCGACGATGGCATGTTCACCCAGAAGACGCCAGTACTGCCTCGCGAACAGTCACGCAAGATTGCTAACTACCTTCTGCCCATGTCTGTCTTTAAGGCATCAAATCCCGAACAAGTGGACAAGGTATTCCGTCGCATCAACTCGGGCGGCCGCCGACTCTCCGGACAGGATCTCCGCCAGGTCGGATCCACCGCGAAAATCGCACAGCTCGTACGTGTCATCGCGAGCGAGATCAGGGGGGATTCGAGCAGCAGCGACATCGTCCCATTGCGTGCGATGCCAAATCTCAGCATCAATAATCGTCACTTGGCATACGGCGTCGACGTCGACAATATCTTCTGGGTGCAGCAGGCGGTCCTGCGACGCATCGACGTCCGAAGCTCACTCGACGAACAACTGATCCTGGATATTCTGGTGGACTGCCTCATCGACCCCCTTGTCTCATCAGGAACCTATACGCGGGACTCTGTGTACGGATCAGTTGATGCCAACGACACTGCGCCAGCCGTGCTGGAGCGGCGGCTGTCCGAACGTATCGAAATCTATGGGGAGTCCAACGTCCGGGAGGACTTCTCACTAGTCTACGAGGAACTTCGAGCCGTGCTGGACTTCGCTGGCGAGAGATTTGTGAAGCATGTCGTTGGCAGGAGCCCCGGAGGTCGCTACCCACGCTACTTCCAAGCAGTTTTTCTAGCCTTCTGGGAATTGATCATCAGGAGCAACATGCGCGTTTCCTCACGCTCGGAGGCCGCCCTCAAGCTCCGCGCCATCGGAACCGCTCGCGGCCCGCTTAGCATTCCAGGCGGAGGTGGCGACTGGACAGCCGAGGACAAGCGAAAAAATATCGATGTAGTGAAGGGCGCGATCCGGGACGCATTCGAATTCAACTCTGACTCCCGACGAGATGCCGCACAATTCGGCCTCGCATCACATCTGGAAAGGATCCTCCAGAACTCAGTCACCGAACAATCGCTCTTCGAGCTGAAGCAGGGACTGTTGACTTTGGGTGCGAAAAGAGAATTCGATGAGGGCTCCTGGGAGAAGATCCTTTGCACTATCACAGCCATTGCCAATGTCGGCCCTGACAACACAGGCTATCTCGTCATCGGTGTGGCCGACAAAGAAAAGGATGTGCATCGTATTCGCCTGCTGGACGGGATCGAGCCGGTCAAGTCGCGCAGCAACCGTTTCGACATCGTCGGCATCAGTCGTGAGGCTGAAGTCCGGGGTGAAAGCCTCAAGAGCTACTTCGATTGGGTGTCCGACAAGCTGACTGGGTCAGACCTCGCACCTGACCTTCGAAAGCGGGTCGCATCGGGGATCAGCCTCGTCGACTATCACGGACAGGCTGTCATCCTCATCGAGATCACCCCGTCAGCCGGGCCGTCCTTCTACAAGAACGTCATGTACGAGCGAAGCGGCTCCGGGATCCAAGTGGTGGAACAGGCCGACTACATGCGACTCTTCCAGCGCTTCACGTCCCGCACCTGACATCCTCAGCGACAGACTGGTCCGGGCCATGAGCGGCCGGATCCGACGAGGCATTGTCACACCTGCCCACCTTAAACAAGGGTGACTGTGTCCCGCTCCGCCCCGGAAACAGCTAGCGCCCCGCCCGGCGATCCGGGCG
>NZ_JBHVEU010000219.1:0-14819 GCF_042802075.1 Kitasatospora sp. NPDC057518 | reverse complement strand
CCGCGGCGCAGCGGCTTCACGGGGTGTCAGCGCGTGCGGGTCACACGGCCTGCCACAGCGCCGGGACGTTCGGCGGCTCCCAGCCGACCATGGCGGTGTGGCCCTGGAGGCAGCGGTAGGAGGCGCCGTTGTAGGTCACGACGTCGCCCGCCTGGTAGGTGGTGCCGGCGGTCCAGGTGCCGCCGGGGTTGGGGGTGCCCCCGCCTCCGACGGTGAGGCTGTACTGGGCGGTGTGGGTGGTGGCGCCGGCGGTGCCGGTGACGGTGATCTGGTAGGTCCCGGTCGCGGCGCTGGAGGCGGCGGACAGGGTCAGGGTGGAGGAGGAACCGGCCTGCACCGACGAGGGGTTGAAGCTCGCGGTGACACCCGCCGGGAGGCCGGAGGCGGTGAGGCTCACGGTCTGGGCGGTGCCGGAGGTGACGGCGGTGCTCACCGTGGAGGTGGTGGAGGCGCCGGGCTGGGCGGAGCCGGAGGCCGGGCCGAGGGAGAGCGAGAAGTCGTTGCTGCCGTTGTTGGAGCAGGTGGGGTCGCCGCTCTGGGCGGGGACGCTGACGGCGTCCCAGGCGGCCTTGGCCCGGTTGAAGAAGGTGCAGGTCGGGTCGAGGCTCTTGGCGGCGGTCAGGGTGGCGGTGCGGTAGCGCTTGTAGGTCATGCCGCTGGTCTTGAGGAGCATGCCGCCGTAGAAGACCCGGCCGGCGTCCTTGATGCCGATGCCGGTGACGGAGGAGTTGTTGCAGGTGGGGCTGGTGGGCTTGCCGCCGCCGGGGTTGGAGCCCTCGGCGAGCAGGTAGAACCAGTGGTTGAGCGGGCCGGCCGCCGCGTGCTCCTCGGTCTGCGGGATGGAGGAGGAGTAGCAGTTGGGGTTGTTGCTCACCAGGGAGGGGTTGTACATGTTGCGGATCGGGCCGTTGCCGACCAGGTTGATCATCTCGCCGACGGTGTAGTCCGGGGAGTCGTACGGGGCGGGCTCGTTGGCGTACGACTCGGTCAGCGCGCCCATGATGTCGCCGGTGGCCTCGCCCAGGCCGGACTCGTTGTTGGCGCCGCCGGGGGTGTACTGGTCGATGCCGTGGCCGAACTCGTGGCCGACGACGTCGATGGAGGCGATCCACTTGTTGGCCTGGCTGTGGCCGATGGATATCGTGCTGCCGTCCCAGTAGGCGTTGACGTCGTTGAGGCCGACCTTGACCGGCCAGCTGCCGCCGTTGCCGTTGTGCCCGTTGCGACCGAGCCAGTCGCGGAGCATGTCCCATTCCTTCTGGGCCGCGAACATCGCGTCGCCGCAGCCGGTCTCCTTGCTGGAGGCGCTGCCGGTGCCCCAGGAGTCGCTGGACTTGGAGAAGACCTGGCCGGTGCTGTAGTCGGAACACGACAGGCCGGGCCGGTTCGGGTCGCGCAGCGAGTACGAGCCGCCGGAGTTGGTGGTGCTGATGGTGACGGGCGCGGGGCCGTTCCACTCGCTGTTGATGGTGCCGGCGCGCACGTCGTCGTAGCTGTCGACGACCTCGCCGGTGGTGGCGTCCACGAAGACGTGCAGGCGGCTGGGGGCGCTGCCCTTGTGGCCGGTGAGGACGGTCTCCCAGGCCAGGCGGCCGGTGCCGTCCTTGACGCGCACGACCAGGCGGCGGGACTCGACGGAGTCGACGGCGGCCAGCTTGGTGCGGGCGGTCTTCTCGGCGTGCTCGGCGCTGACCTGCGGGGCGGTCGAGCCGCCGACGGGGCCGGTGGCGGCGGACTGCAGGGCGCGGACCTTGCCCTGGGCGTCGGCGAGGACGACCGCGTCGCCGCCGACCACCGGCAGGCCGTGGTAGCTGCGCTCGTAGGAGACGGAGTAGAGGCCGCCGAGCCAGGGGGTGACGGTCTTGCGCTCGTAGGTCTCGCCCGGGCCCTTGGCCAGCGCGTCCAGTCCGGCCGCGGCGACGGCGTCGGCGGCGTTGACGGCGGCGGCCAGGGCGCTCGGCGGCGCCGGGGAGGGGGTGGGCGCGGCGGTGGCCGGGCCCGTGGCGGCGGCGATCATGCCGGCCAGCACGGTCAGGGTGGTCGCCGTGGTCAGCAACCTGCCTGCGGTGACTCTGCGTTGCATCGAGGCTCCTCGCATGTGGGGGTCCTCGACCGCGGACGGTAGGGGCTGGTGGCGCGCCGCGCAGCCGTATCCGGGGGACGGCCGTGCGGGCCGTCCGCGCTCGGGTGCCCGAACCCTCACACGGCGTCATGCTCGGGTCAATGCCCGGTGCGCGCGGGGCGGGGGGTTGGCGAATTCCGTCAAGCCGGCCGGTCCGGTTCGGCGCCAACCTGGGCTTTTGTCCCAGTGGTTGAGACCACGTCAGGTGACGGGTCATGATCGGACGGCGACCGGCCGGAGCGGGCCGGCGGCGGTGGACCGGACCGGCGGGCGGGCCTCCGGGGCCGCCCGGCCATGGGGCCCCGGACGCTCCCCCGACGGCGCCCCGGGCGGGCCGGCGCCGCGGGGGCGCGGAGGCGGGCCGGTCGGCGCCGGGGCCGCGGACGCGGCGGCGGGACCGGGCATCCGGTAGCAGGCTGTGACGGGGCGGAAACCCACAGCGCTTGACAGCCCCTCGCCCGGGGGCGCGTACTGGAACGAGGACAAACAGCAGACAGGGCCCTGTGCTCCGGATATCCGTCGGATACCGCGGCCGGTGCGAAAGCGGCGACAGGGCGTGCTGGGATCTCGGTACCCCCTCGCGCCGCCTTCGGCCCGGTGCCCGACGGCGGTTTTCGCGTGCGGGCACCGCGCCGCCGCCGTTCGGACGGTGCGCCCGCGGTGGCGCCGCCGGAGCCCGTGGCCCGTCCGAGGGGCCGCCATGAGACCGACGTCGAGACCGACCGATGTTCGAACGCGGGAGGACGGTACCGGCGATCCGCCCACGGGGCGCCGCCGCACCGTCGCCCTGCCGCGCGTCCTTCACGCGAGCCCTGGCATCCGCCGTCCGACGGGGTGCCGCACGGCGGCTCGTCCACGGAAAGGCGGGCACCATGGTGCTCGATTCGACCACGCTGCACTCGAGCATCGAGGACCCGGTTCTCGACCGGATGAACTTCCTCAACGAGATCACGTCCAGCTACCCGGACGCGGTGTCCTTCGCGCCGGGCCGCCCCTATGACGGCTTCTTCGAGGTCGAGGAGGTCCACACCTACCTGCGCCGGTACGCGGCCTACCTGGAGAGCCGGGGCGCGGGGCCGGCCGAAGTGCGCAGCGGCTTCTACCAGTACGGGCCGGCGGCGGGGCAGATCCGGGAGCTGATCGCCTACTCGCTGCGGCAGGACGAGGGGTTCGAGGTCGCGCCCGAGGCGATCGTGGTGACGGTCGGTGCGCAGGAGGCGATGTTCCTGGTGCTGCGCGCGCTGTTCGCGACGCCCGCGGACGTGCTGCTGCTCGTGACCCCCTGTTATGTCGGGATCATGGGGGCCGCGCGGCTGCTGGACATCCCGGTGGTCGCGGTGCCGGAGCGTGACGGGCGGCTGGTGGTGGCGGACCTGGACGCGGCGGTGCGGGCGCAGCGTGCGGCGGGCCGCCGGCCGCGGGCCGTGTACGTGGTGCCGGACCACGCGAATCCGACCGGGTCGACGCTGGACCTTCCGACGCGTACCGGGCTGCTGGAGCTGGCCGGGCGCCAGGGTCTGCTCGTCCTGGAGGACAGTCCCTACCGGTTGAGCGGCCCGGGGCCGCGGTGTCCGATGCTCAAGGCGCTCGACACGTCGAGGAGCGTGATCCAGCTCGGCACCTATTCCAAGACGGTGTTCCCGGGTGCGCGGGTCGGCTACGTGGTGGCCGACCAGGAGGTGCGCGACGGGCGCGGCGGGATCCGGCTGCTGGCGCGGGACCTGGCGAAGGTGAAGAGCATGGTGACGGTGAACACGTCCTCGCTCAGCCAGGCGGCCGCGGCGGGTGCGCTGCTGGGTTCGGACGGGCGGCTGTCGGTGCTGAACGCGCGGGCGGCCGAGCACTACCGGCGCAGCATGGCCGCGACGCTCGCGCAGTTGGAGCGGTGGCTGCCGGAGCGGCGGCGCCGGGAGCTGGGGGTGGGCTGGAACCGGCCCGACGGCGGTTTCTTCCTCACGCTGCGCACCGGTTTCCGGACCGGTACGGCGGCGCTGGAGCGGTCGGCCCGGGAGTTCGGGGTGATCTGGACGCCGATGGAGTTCTTCCATCCGCACGGCGGGGGCGAGCGGGACATCCGGCTGTCGATCAGCTACCTGACGCCCGGGCAGGTGGTCGAGGGCGTCGAGCGGCTGGTGCGGTTCGTGGAGACGCTCAGTGAGGAGACGCGCGGCGGTGGGGCGCGCGGTGGTGGACGCACGGTGGTGACGTGCCCGGTACCCGGAACGGAGAGTGACGCACCATGACCACGGCCCTGGACCGAGCGCCGGCCGCCACGGTCCCGCGCATCGTGAGCGTGGGCACCGCCGTGCCGCCCGAGCACTACTCCCAGGAGGAGCTGCTGGACCTGTTCGGGATCACCGACCGCCGGGTGCGCTCGGTGTTCCTGCTGGGCTCCATCCGGCAGCGTTCGCTGGTGCTGCCGCCGGCGGCGCCGGACGGCACCAGGCTCCGGGAGAGCCAGGGCGACCTGCTGGACAAGCACAAGGCGTGGGCCGTGAGCATGGGGGCGGACGCGCTGCAGCTGTGCCTCAAGCGGATCGGGGCCGACCTGTCGGAGGTGGCGTACCTGTGCTGCGTGACCTCGACCGGCTTCCTGACGCCGGGGCTGAGCGCGCTGCTGATCCGCGAGCTGGGCATGGACTGGCACACCGCGCGGGCCGACATCGTCGGCATGGGCTGCAACGCCGGGCTCAACGCGCTGGCGGTGGTGGGCAACTGGGCGGCGGCGAACCCGGGCCGGCTGGCCGTGATGGTCTGCTCGGAGGCCTGCTCGGCCGCGTACACGATGGACGCCACGATGCGCACGGCCGTGGTGAACAGCCTGTTCGGCGACGGCGCCGCGGCGGTGGCGGTGGTGGCGGACCCGGTGAACGACGGGCGCCGCCCGGCGGAGGGGGCCGAGGACGAGGAGGCCGAGGAGGAGGGGCCCGGCCGCCGGCTGGAGGGGCCCCGGATCCTGCGGACCGCGAGCGTGACCATCGTCGACGCGATCGACGCGATGCGCTACGACTGGGACCGCGACCAGGGCCGCTTCAGCTTCTTCCTGGACCCGCAGGTCCCCTACCTGGTCGGCGCGCACGTGGAGGGGGTCGTCGACCGGCTGCTGGCGGGCACCTCGCTGCGCCGCGACGACGTCGCGCACTGGCTGGTGCACTCCGGCGGCAAGAAGGTCATCGACGCGGTCGCCGTCAACCTCGGGCTGACCCGGCACGACCTGCGGCACACCATCACCGTGCTGCGCGACTTCGGCAACGTCTCCAGCGGCTCGTTCCTCTTCTCCTACGACCGGCTCCTGCGGGAGGGCGTGGTCCGCGACGGCGACTACGGCGTGCTGATGACCATGGGGCCGGGTTCGACGATCGAGTCCGCGCTCATCCAGTGGTGAACCGACCCTAGGGAGACCGCAATGCCCGTCAACGCCCTGCCCGAGGGCCCCGTGCTGCACGTGGACGGCCGCCGGGAGATCTCGGCCGAGCTGACCGCCGCCCTCGGCGCCCTGTGCGACGAGGCGGAGAGCGCCGGCGCCGACGCCGCGACCCTGTTCCTGTCCGGCGCCCCCGACGGCGAGGCGGTGGCGAAGGCGGGCGACACCGCCGCCGTCACGAAGTGGGAGCGGGCGGTACGGCGCTTCGAGCGGCTGCGGCTGCCCACCCTGGCGGCGGCGAGCGGGGAGTGCGGCGGCGTCGCGCTGGACCTGCTGCTGGCGGCCGACGTCCGGGTGGCGGCCCCGGACCTGCGGCTGCTGCCCTCCTTCCACGGGCAGGCCGTCTGGCCGGGCATGGCCGGCTACCGGCTGGTCCAGCAGCTCGGGCCGGCCCGCGCCCGGCGCACGGTGCTCTTCGGGGTGCCGATCACCGCCCGCGAGGCCCTGGAGCGGTGCCTGGTGGACCAGGTGAGCCGGGACCCTGGGCGCACCCTGGCGGCCGCCGCCCGGCTGCTGCGCCGCCTGTCCGGCCCCGAACTCGCGATCCGCCGCCAACTGGCCTTCGACGCCCAGTGGATGAGCTTCGAGGACGCGCTCGGCCCGCACCTGGCCGCCTGCGACCGCGCGCTGCGGCGCACCCGGGCCCCGGACGGGGTGACGGCGTGAGCGCGGCCACCGGGCGGGCGCCCGCCGCCGTACGGGAGCGCGCCGCGGACGGGCTCGACCGGGCGGCGCGGCTGCTGCCCCCGTTCCCCGCGCCCGGGCCGCGCACCGGCGAGGAGCGCGAGCGCGCCGAGCGGGAGTTGGACGCCGGCCGCGCGCGGCGCACCGCCTTCCTGGACCGCCACGCCGAGGAGCTCTACGACCGGATCACCGCGGGCCGCACCCTGCGCCCGCGGCTGGACGCCCTGGTGGAGGGCGCCGCCCGCGCCGTACCGAACCTGGTGCCCACCGCGGCGCAGCTGCGGGCGGAGCGGGCCCTGCCGGTGGCCGAACGCCTCGGCTACGAGGTCGACCTGGGCGTCCTGCTGCGCGGCGTGCTGCGCGGCCCGGCCGCCGGCGGCCACCTGATGGACTCCATGCTGCGGCCCACCGGGCGGGCGCTGGAGCTGCTCGGGGAGTTCCGGGCCACCGGGGTGGTGCGGATGGACAGCACCCGGCTGGAGCGGCGCGCGGGGGTGGCCCGGATCACCATGTGCGCCGGGGACCGCCTCAACGCCGAGGACGAGCAGCAGGTCGACGACATGGAGACCGCGGTCGACCTCGCGCTGCTGGACGAGGGGTGCGAGATCGGGCTGATCCGGGGCGGCGAGATGACCCACCCGCGCTACGCGGGGCGCCGGGTGTTCAGCGCCGGGATCAACCTCAAGCGCCTGCACGCGGGCGAGATCACCCTCGTCGGGTTCCTGCTGCGCCGCGAGCTCGGCTACCTCAGGAAGCTGCTGCTCGGGCTGCGCACGGACGACGCGTCCTGGCGCTACCCGTTCACCGACATGCCGTGGGTGGCCGCGGTGGACGGCTTCGCGATCGGCGGCGGCATGCAGCTGCTGCTCGCGGTGGACCACGTGCTCGCGGCCTCCGACGCCTACCTGAGCCTGCCGGCCGCGCAGGAGGGGATCGTCCCGGGCGCGGCGGACTTCCGGCTGCCCGCGGTGACCGGCCCCCGGCTGGCCCGGCAGATCATCCTCGGCGGGCGGCGGGTGCGCGCGAGCGACCCGGAGGCCCGCACGCTCGTCGACCAGGTCGTCGACCCGGCGGACCTCGACCGGGCCGTCGAGCGGGCCCTGGAGCTGCTGCGCGACCCGGCCGTCACCGCCAACCGCCGCATGGTGAACCTCGCCCTGGAACCGGCGGACGGCTTCCGCGCCTACCTGGCGGAGTTCGCCGTCCAGCAGGCGCTGCGCATCCGCGCGGCGGACGTGCTCGGCAAGGCGGGCCGCTTCACGGCCCGGCCCTCCGGGTGAGAGCGCCGCGCCGCTGCCCTCCCCCGCCGCCCCGGCGGGCGGCACCCGAACAAGCAAGGAGACCGAGATGACCAGCCCCTTCGACGACCCGGACGCCTCCTACCTCGTGCTGGTCAACCCCCTGGGCCAGTACTCGCTGTGGCCCGGGTTCGCGCAGGTGCCCGCCGGGTGGCGGATCGCCCGCGGCCGGGGCTCCCGCGACGAGTGCCTGGCGTACGTCGACCGCGTCTGGACCGACCAGCGCCCGCCGGCCCCGACGGCCGCGGCGCCGGACGGCAGGGAGGTCGTCGCGCCATGACGAGCGGCCCGGGCCCGCTGATCACCATCCGGGCGACCCCCGGCGACGGGACGCAGCCGGCCCGGGGGCAGGTCAGGCCCGGCACCTCCCGGCGGATCCTGCCCTACCTGCGGCCCTACCGGCGGCAGATCGTGGCGCTGCTGACGCTGACCGTGGTCGACGCCCTCATCACCGTCTCCACGCCGCTGCTGTTCAAGGAGCTCATCGACCGCGGCATCGTGCCGCGCGACCGGGCCGTGGTGGCGGGCGCCGCCGTCGCGGTGGCGGTCCTGGCGCTGCTGCAGGCCCTGGTGGGCTTCCTGGTCAGCCGAAGTTCGGCGCGCATCGGCGAGGGGCTGATCTACGACCTGCGCACCGAGGTCTTCCGGCACGTGCAGCGCCAGCCGCTCGCGTTCTTCACCCGCACCCAGACCGGCTCGCTGGTGAGCCGGCTCAACACCGACGTGATGGAGGCCCAGCAGGCGGTGACGGTGCTGCTGTCCAACGTGCTCTCCAGCCTGCTGGTGCTCTGCCTGGTGGTCGCCACGATCTTCTACCTGTCCTGGCTGATCGGCCTGGTGGTGCTCGTCACGGTGCCGCTGTTCGTGCTGCCGGGCCGGGTCGTGGGGCGGCGGCTGCAGCGCAACCTGCGCACCTCGATGCAGCTGGACGCCGAGCTCGGCTCGCTCATGCAGGAGCGCTTCAACGTGGCCGGCGCGCTGCTGGTCAAGCTCTACGGGCGGCCCGAGCGCGAGGACGGCCGGTTCGCCGGCAACGCGGCCCGGGTGCGGGACGTGCGCGTGGTCACCTCCGTCTACGCGCGGATGCTGCTGGTGACGGTGACGCTGCTGGCCTCGCTGGCCACCGCGGTGGTCTACGGCGTCGGCGGCGAACTGGTGGTCGCCGGGAGCATCCAGATCGGCACCCTGGTGGCCCTGGCCACCCTGCTGGCCCGGCTCTTCGGCCCGATCAACCAGCTCTCCAACCTGCAGTCGAACTACCTGACCGCCCTGGTCTCCTTCGACCGGCTCTTCGAGGTGCTGGACCTGAAGCCGCTGATCGTGGAGCGGCCCGATGCCGTCGCCCTGCCCGTACCGGGCCCGGGCCGGGCCCCGGAGGTCGAGTTCGAGGACGTCTCCTTCCGCTACCCGGCCGCGAAGGAGGTCTCCCTCCCCTCGCTGGAGACGCTGTCGCTGCCGGCCCCGGAGCGCTCCGGCACCGCCCAGGCGCTGCGCGGGGTGAGCTTCCGCGCCCCGGCGGGCCGGCTGACCGCGCTGGTCGGGCCCTCCGGCGCGGGCAAGACCACCGTCAGCCAGCTGGTGGCCCGGCTGTACGAGCCGACCGGGGGCACCGTGCGGATCGGCGGCGTCGACGTGCGCGACCTGTCCCTGGCCTCGCTGCGCGACACCGTCGGCATGGTCACCCAGGACGCCCACCTGTTCCACGACACCATCCGCGCCAACCTGCTCTACGCCAAGCCGGACGCCACCGAGGCGGAGCTCGTCGAGGCCTGCGAGGCCGCGCAGGTCCGGGACGTGGTCGCGGCGCTGCCCGACGGCCTGGACACCGTCGTCGGCGACCGCGGCTACCGCTTCTCCGGCGGCGAGAAGCAGCGCCTGTCGATCGCCCGGCTGCTGCTCAAGAAGCCGTCCGTGGTCGTGCTCGACGAGGCCACCGCGCACCTGGACTCGGAGTCCGAGGCGGCCCTGCAGAAGGCCCTGTGGACGGCCCTGGCCGGCCGCACCGCCCTGGTGATCGCGCACCGGCTGTCCACGATCCGCGAGGCCGACCAGATCCTGGTGCTCCAGGACGGGCACGTGGTCGAACGCGGCCGGCACGCCGCGCTCGTCGACGCCGGCGGCCTGTACGCGGAGCTCTACCGCACCCAGTTCGCCGACCCGCCCGCGCCGCGCCCCGAAGCCGGGCCGGACCCGGCCGACGGCTACGGCGCCCCGCCCCCGCCGCCGCCCGGCGGCGGCCCCCTGCGCCTGCTGCCGCCGCCCCAGGCGGCGGCCGGCCCCGACCGACCCGAACGGCCCGACCAACCCGAACGGAGAGCACGATGAGCCAGCTGACGGTCGAGGACGTGTGGCCGCTTTCCCCGCTGCAGGAGGGACTGCTGTTCCACGCCTCGTACGACCAGGACGCGCCCCGGGACGTGTACGTGGGGCAGCGGGTCCTCAACCTCGACGGCGAACTGCGGCCCGAGGTGCTCCAGGCCTCCTGGCAGGCGCTGCTGGACCGGCACGCGAGCCTGCGGGCCGGCTTCCGCTCCCGCGCGGCCGGCGACACCGTCCAGGTGATCGCCAAGGGCGTGCGGATCCCGTGGACGTACGCCGACCTCGGCGCACTGGACGAGCGGGAGGCCGACGCCCGCGCCGGCGCCCTGGCCGCGACCGACGCCCGGCGCTTCGACCTCGGCCTGCCCCCGCTGCTGCGGGTGCTGCTGCTGCGCGCCGGCCCCGACCGGTACCGGATGGTGGTGACGATGCACCACATCCTGATGGACGGCTGGTCGCTGCCGATCCTGTTCGACGAGCTGTGGCGGATCTACGACAACGGCGGCGACCCCTCGGTGCTCCCCAAGGTGCCGCCGTACCGCGACTACCTCGCCTGGCTGGGCCGCCGGGACACCGACGCCGCGCGCGCGGCCTGGCGCGCGATGCTGGCCGGCACCGGGGAGCCCACCCTGGTGGGCCCGGCCGACCGCAGCGGCCCGCCGGTGATGCTCCGGCACGTGATCGACCGGATCGGCGACGACCTCACCGACCGGCTGCGGGAGACCGCGCGCGACGCCGGGGTCACCCTCAACCGGGTCTTCCAGGTCGCCTGGGCGCTGCTGGTCGGCAAGCTGTCGGGCCGCCTGGACGTGGTCTTCGGCGCGACCGTCTCCGGCCGCCCCGCCGACGTGCCGCAGGCCGACCGGATGGTCGGGCTGTTCATCAACACCGTGCCGGTGCGCGTGCGCCTGGACGCGGCCGTGCCCTTCCGCACCGCCATGGCCGCCCTCCAGGACCAGCAGGCCGCCCTGCTCGACCACCAGCAGCTGAGCCTGCCCGAGATCCAGCGCGCCGGCGGCCCGGGCGCGGTCTTCGACACCCTGATGGTCTTCCAGAACTACCCCCGCGGCCCGATGGCCGCCCCCGCCGCCGACCCGGCCGCGCCCGGCGCGCCGCGGCCCACCGCTCCCCCGCCCCCGGGCGAGGGCCTGGGCGGCACCGCGCTGCGCAGCGGGGAGCAGGCCGGCGGCCCGCTGGGGCGTGGGCCGGGCCCGGAGCCGCCCGCGCCCGCCGACGGGACGTCGAAGCCGCCGCCGATGCCCGCCTGGGTCTCCCGGCGCGGCCCCGCCGGGGTGCGGGTGGCGGCCGGCGGCGGCGAGGAGGCCGCCCACTACCCGCTGACCGTCGTCGTCACGCCGGCCGACGACACCGAGATCCGGCTGGACTACCGGCCCGACCTGTTCGACGAGCGCACCGCCCGCGGCCTCGTCGACCGGATGACGCTGGTGCTGCGCCAGGTCGCGGCCGACCCGGACGTGCCCCTGGGCCGGCTCGACGTGCTGACCGGCGAGGAGCGGCGGGACCTGGACGGCTCCGGGAACCGGACCCGCCGCGAGCTGCCCGAGGCGACCCTCGCCGAGCTCTTCGAGCGGCAGGTGCGCCGCACCCCCGCCGCGGTGGCCGTGGTCGCCGGGGACACCGAGCTGACCTACGCCGCGCTGGACCGGCGGGCGAACCGCCTGGCGCACCGGCTGGCCGGGCTCGGCGTGGGCCCCGAAACCCTGGTGGGCGTGGTGGCCGAGCGCTCGCCCGAACTGATCACCGCGCTGTTGGCGGTGGTGAAGGCCGGCGCGGCGTACCTGCCGATGGACGGCCGGCACCCGGCCGGGCGGCTCCGCGCGGTGGCCGCGCAGGCGGGCCCGGCCGTCGTGCTGGTGGACGCGCCCAACGCCGGGCGGGGCCTGGCCGACGCCGGACTGTTCGCCCCCGCCGAGGTGCTGCGCCTGGCGGCGGAGCCCGCCGAGGAGACGGACGCGGACGCGGAGGCCGGGGCCTTCCCGCCGGTGCCGGTCCGGCCGGAGAACCTCATGTACGTCATCTACACCTCCGGGTCCACCGGCCTGCCGAAGGGCGTCGCGGTGACCTACGGCAGCGTCCTCGCGTTCTGCCTCGACGAGTGCTGGTCCAGCGGGGCCCTGGAGCGGGTGCTGGTGCAGGCCAACCACGCCTTCGACGCCTCCACTTACGAGATCTGGACGACGCTGCTGCACGGCGGCCGGCTGGTGCTGGTGCCCCCCGGGGACATCGACACCGTCGAACGCGGCCGGCTGATCGCGGCCCAGCAGGTCACCAACGTGCACGCCACGGCCGGGCACTTCCGGGTGCTCGCCGAGCAGGCCCCGCACATCTTCGGCGGCGTGCGCGAGGTCTCCACCGGCGGCGACGTCGTCTCCGCGAACGCCGTACGGACCCTGCTGCGCTCCCACCCCGGCATGGTGGTGCGCACCACCTACGGCCCCACCGAGACCACCGCCTTCACCACCCAGCTGCCCTTCACCGACCCGGACGCGGTGCCCGACACCGTGCCGCTGGGGCGGCCGATGGACAACACCAGGGTGTTCGTCCTGGACGCCTTCCTGCGGCCCGTACCGGTCGGCATGACCGGCGAGCTCTACCTCGCCGGGGCCGGACTGGCCCGCGGCTACCTCGGCCGTCCCTCACTCACCGCGGAGCGCTTCGTGGCCTGCCCCTTCCCCGCCGAGGACGAACCCGAGGGCGCCCGGATGTACCGCACCGGCGACCTGGCGCAGTGGACCCCGGACGGGCAGCTGCTCTTCCTCGGCCGCGCCGACGAGCAGCTCAAGATCCGCGGCTTCCGCGTCGAGCCGGCCGAGATCGAGGCCGTGCTCGCCGCGCACCCCGGCGTCGCCCAGGCGCTCGTCGTCGCGGTCGAGGACGAGGACGGCCACAAGCGGCTGGCCGGCTACGCCGTGCCGGCCGGCGGCGACGAGTCCGCCCTCGACCCGGAGGCGCTGCGGGAGCACCTCGCCGGGAAGCTGCCCGACTACCTGGTCCCGGCCTCGGTGACCGTCCTCGGGGCACTGCCCGTGACGGCGAACGGCAAGCTCGACCGGGCCGCCCTGCCCCGGCCCGTCTTCGCCGGCCGGGCGGCCGGACGCGAGGCGGCCACCGACGCGGAGGAGCTGCTGTGCCGGCTGTTCGCCGAGGTGCTGAACCTCGAACAGGTCGGCCCGGAGGACGACTTCTTCGTCCTCGGCGGCGACTCGATCACCTCGATGCTGCTGGCCGGGCGGGCCGGCAAGGCCGGCCTGGCGATCTCCCCGCGCCAGGTCTTCGAACTGTGCACGCCCGCGGAGCTCGCACGGGTGGCCGGACCGGTCGACGGGACGAAGGCGCAGCACGCCGAGGACGTCCCCTACGGCCCGGTCCCGCTGACCCCGGTGATGCGCGAGGTCGCGCGGCGGGCGGGCTCGGTGGCCCGGGCGGGCAGCCAGGCGATGCTGCTGACCGCGCCGCCCGGCCTGACCACCGGGCAGCTGGCGGACGCGCTGCAGGCGGTCCTCGACCGGCACGAGGTGCTGCGGGCGCGGCTGGAGGAGGACGAGGAGCAGCTGGTGGTGCCCGAGCCGGGCACGTCCTGGGCGGTCGCCGCGGCGGACCTGGTGACCCGGGTGGACGCGGCCGGCCTCGACGGGGAGCGGCTGGACGCGCTGGTCGACGAGCAGGCCACCGCCGCCGAGGCCGCGCTCGCGCCGCGCGACGGCGTGATGCTGCGCGCCGTGCTCCTGGAGCGCGGCGCCGGGCGCGGCGGCCTGGTGCTGCTGACGGCCCACCACCTGGTGATCGACGGCGTCTCCTGGCGGGTGCTGGTGCCCGACCTGGCCCTGGCCCACGCGGCCCTGGCCGCCGGCGGCGCGGACGCGGCCGGGGCGGCGGTCGCCGCCGAGGCGACGTCGTTCCGCCGCTGGGCGGTCGCCCTGGCGGAGCGGGCCCGGGCGCAGCGGACGGTGGACGAACTGCCGGACTGGCGGCGGGTGGTGGACCGGGTCGAGGACCCGCTCGCCGACCGGCCGCTCGACCCGCGCGTGGACACCGCGGGCGGCGGTCGCTCGCGCGCCGAGCTGACCGTCCCGGCGCGCACCGCGGGGCCGCTGCTGGCGGCCCTGCCCGCCGCCTTCCACGCGGGCGTGGACGACGTGCTGCTGTCCGGTCTGGCCGCGGCGCTCGGCGAGTGGCTGCGCGCCCGGGGCAGGCCGGTGCCGGAGGGCTTCCTGGTCGACCGGGAGGCGCACGGCCGGGTGCCGCTGTCCGAGGACATGGACCTGACGCGCACCCTCGGCTGGTTCACCGCCGTCCACCCGGTGTGGCTGGAGACCGGGCCGATCGACCCGGCCGAGGTCCGGGCGGGCGGGGAGGACGTGGCGCGGCTGATCAAGCGGGTCAAGGAGCAGTTGCGGCAGCGGCCGGGCGACGGTCTGGGGTACGGGCTGCTGAGGTACGCCAACCCGGCCACGCGGTCGGTGCTCGCGCCGTTGGCGGCGCCGCAGATCGGGTTCAACTACCTGGGCCGGTTCGGCGGTTCCGGTGAGGAGGCGGGCTCCGCGGACGCGGACGCCGGGGTGGGCTCCGCGGCCGGTGGGCGGCCGTGGACGTCGGCGGGCGAGCACGTGATGCCCGGCGGTGTCGACCCGGCGATGCCGCTGCGGCACGTGCTGGAGATCAACGGCCGGGCGCGGGACCTGCCCGAGGGCCCCGAGCTGTCCTTCGTCCTGGAGTCGCCGGCCGGGCTGCTCGGCGGGGCGGAGCTGGCGGACCTCGCCGAGCGCTGGCGGGCGGTGCTGGAGGGCCTGGTGCGGCACGCCGACGAGGGCTCCGGCGGCCACACCCCGTCGGACTTCTCGCTGATCTCGCTGGGCCAGGAGGACATCGACGAGTTCGAGTCCGCCTTCGGCGGCGGGGACGGCGCGAAGGACGGCGGGAAGGACGGCGGCTGAGGCGGCGGGCAGGGGTC
>NZ_JBHVEU010000218.1:0-14841 GCF_042802075.1 Kitasatospora sp. NPDC057518 | reverse complement strand
GGCCTTTTGTCGTCCGGGGGGGGGGGTGCCGGGCGCGGGGCCGCGGGGGGGGACGCGCGGGTAAAAGAGAAGAGCCGCGTCCGGACGCCCTCACCGACGTCCGTACGCGGCGTCTCCGCCTGCCGGGGCGCTCTGCGCACCGCCCACGCCCGTCCGCGTGTCATCGCGGCCGCGGCCTCCCCGGCGGCACCGCTCCCCGTCCCCAGGGGTTCGGTGCCCGTCTTCGACCGGCCTCGGGGCCGGTGTCCTTCTTTCCCCTGCTCAGCGGGCGATCAGATCGGCGACGGCCTGGGCCTGGTTCGCCATCTGCTCCCACCCCCCGAAGAGCAGCACCAGCAGCACGGCGCACGGCAGGGCCATGGCCAACGCCACGGCGGGGTGCCGCGTGGGCTGCTCGGCGGACCCCGTCCGGAGGGAGGCCTGCCGACGGCGGCGGGGGGTTCCCGTGAGCTGCGGTGGCATGTCCTGGCTCCTGATCCGGTCGAGTTGGCGCGGTGGACGGCTTACCTCGGGGGACGAGCTCCCCGTCCACCGCTGAGCACAACGCTATTGGTCGGGGGCCCCTCCGGGCGTCATGCCGTCGTACTGTTCCTCGGACGTCCCGGAGGATGACGATCGGACTTGAGGCCTACTACCGCAGGGGGACAGCGGGCTCATCCGACCCCCGGGGGAACCCTGAGGGGCAACCCCGAGAGGCCCTCCGACGGCCCTGTGACCTGCAGGTCAGCGCAAGATCCGACAATCGCACGGTGGCTACGGGTGTTGCGTATCAGCACACCGCAGCGGGCAGTCCGTAAGCTGTGCCAGACAGAAACTGACGATGGCCCAACCGACGGGGCCTCACCCACCGGCTGACGGGGAACGAAACATGGCGATGATGCGGCTGAGGCGTGAGGACCCCCGCATCGTCGGGCCGTACCGCCTGCACCGGCGACTGGGCGCCGGCGGCATGGGCGTGGTCTACCTCGGCTCCGACCGCCGCGGACAGCGCGTCGCCCTCAAGCTGATCCGCGCCGAACTCGCCGAGGACCAGGAGTTCCGCACCCGCTTCGCCCGCGAGATCGCCGCCGCCTCCCGGATCCGGGGCGGCTGCACCGCGCGCGTGGTCGGCTCGGACATCGAGACCGAACGGCCCTGGCTCGCCACCGCGTACGTCCCCGGGCCCTCGCTGTACAAGCGGGTCGGCGACGAAGGACCGCTGAACTGGCCCGAAGCGGCCCGGATCGGGGCCGCGCTGGCCGACGGACTGGTCAAGGTGCACGAGGCCGGAGTGGTCCACCGGGACCTCAAGCCCTCCAACATCCTGCTCTCGCCCCGGGGCCCGCGCATCATCGACTTCGGCATCGCGTGGTCGCGCGGCGCCAGCACCCTCACCCACGTCGGCACCGCCGTCGGCTCCCCCGGCTTCCTCGCGCCCGAGCAGGTGCGCGGGGCCGCCGTCACCCCCGCCACCGACGTCTTCGCCTTCGGGGCCACCCTCGCCTACGCGCTCACCGGGGACACCCCGTTCGGATCCGGGGCCTCCTCCGAAGTGATGCTGTACCGGGTCGTCCACGAGGAGCCCGACCTCGCCGCCGTACCGCCGCAACTGGCGCCGCTGATCCGGGCCTGCCTGGCCAAGGAACCCGCCGAACGGCCCGGGGCCGCAGCGCTGCACGAGCGGCTCAGCGAACTGGCCGCGCGCGGGACCGCGGCCGGAGCCTCCGGCACCACCCGCGCGGCGCGAGCCGGACGGGGCGGCCCCGCGCCGGTCCCCGCCCCGGCCCAGGCCCCGCAGGAGAACGGCCGGCCGGGCGTGCCCGCCCCCGGGCGCTCGCCCGAACCACCCGCCGCGGCCCGGGCCCGAGCGGCGGCGGGCCGCCCCGGCGCGCAGGCCGCCGGGGCCGCCGGACGGCGCCCCCAGGGGCCGGGCGCCCCACTCCCCCGGCCCGAGCCGACACCGGTCACCCGGCCGCTGCGGGCACGCCCGGACCGACCGCAGACCCCGCCCCCGGCCCGGCCCGGGCCCCGCGACGCCCGTGACCCCCGCGACGCCCGCGACCGGGTGCGTCCCCGGGACCGCCAGCACACCCCCGCCCCCGGCGGGCGGCCCGGCGCCGCGCGGCAACGGCTGCTCCGGCAGCGGCTGGTCGTCTTCGTCACCGTGACCATCGGGGTGGCGCTGGCCATCGCGGCGGCCCAGGGGTGCGAGAACCGGGACAACCGGAGCGTGCGGCCACCGGCCGCGGTGGTGACCAACACCGGCTCCGGCGGCGAGCAGGCCGTGCCCGGGACATCGGCGGACGTCGCGCCGCAGGCCTCGACCACCCCCCTCCCGGCAGCGGCACGCGGCGGTACGGACGGCGGGCTGACGGCCCCCCAGGCGCCGGTGCCGGCCGTGGACTGGCCCAACCGCAGCTACCCCGACGGGGCCGGCGGGCCGGCCATCGCCCTGCAGAACGGGCACTCGGTCGGCGCCGGGCCCCAGGTCGCGCTGAGCGCGGTGCTGCCGGCCCGGTACAAGGGCCTGCCGGCCGCGGTGGTCGTCCTGCGACGGGTGGAGGGCTCGGCCCCGGTCGACCTCGTCCAGCTCTACACCTTCACCGGGGACGCCCCGGCCGCCACCACCTCCCGCACCTCGGTGGCGGACCCGCAGGCGACGGCCAGCTGGCGACTGGACGGCAGCACGGTCGTCCGCGAGGAACGCGCGGCCGCCACCGGCACCGTCACCTCCACCCGCTACGCCGTCCGCCCCGACGGCACCCTCGACGAATCCTGGACCGGCGCCGCCACCACCCCGCCCCCCGCCGCCGCCCCGGCCCCGCCCACCTCCCCCACCGGCTGAAGCCTCCGGGCCGGCTCCCGGTTGTGCGGCGGCCGCTGCGAAGGCGTGCGCGGGCGGGGGCATTGCGCGAAAAGTCGAGCGGACCGACTTCCGGTGTCGGGTGATCCCCGGGCCTCGCTGTGGCCGGGTGCCCGGCAGGTGGCCCCGGCAAGAACGGGCATGCGCGAGAAGTCGGGCGGGCCGACTTCTGGTGGTGCGGCGGCACCTGGCGAGGCGTCGAGTGGGCGGGGCGCGGCGTGGGAAGTCGGGTGGGCGGGCTTTTGGGGGTGGGGCCGTGGTTGCGGTGTCAGGGGCCGGGCAGCGCCCGGGTAGTCGGGTGGGGCGACTTCTCGCGCGCCGGTGAGGGGGTCAGGGGGTCGTGACGGCGTAGAAGGCGACGGCGGCGGCGGCGCCGACGTTGAGGGAGTCGATGCCGTGGGCCATCGGGATGCGGACGGGGTGGTGGGCGGCGGCGATGGCGCGGGGGGTGAGGCCGTCGCCCTCGGCGCCGAGCATGAGGGCGGCCTTGGGGAGGCTGTGCGGGGCGAGGGTGTGGAGGTCGACGGCGGTGTCGGCGGGGGTGAGGGCGAGCAGGGTGAAGCCGGCCTCGCGGACGGTGTCGAGGGCGGCGGGCCAGGGGTCGAGGCGGGCGTACGGGACGGCGAAGACCGCGCCCATGGAGACCTTGACGGCGCGCCGGTAGAGCGGGTCGGCGCAGTCGGGCGAGAGCAGGACGGCGTCCATGCCGAGGGCGGCGGCGCTGCGGAAGATGGCGCCGAGGTTGGTGTGGTCGACCAGGCCTTCCAGGACGGCGACCCGGCGGGCGCCGGCGAGCACCTCGGCGGCGTCCGGAAGGGGCTTGCGCTCCATCGAGGCGAGGGCGCCGCGGTGCACGTGGTAGCCGGTGACGGCTTCGGCGAGGGCGGGCTCGACCACGTGGACGGGGGCGTCGGCCTCGGCGATGACGTCGCCCATCACCTCCAGCCACTTGGAGGTGAGCAGCATCGACCGCATCCGGTAGCCGGCGGCGAGGGCGCGGCGGATGACCTTCTCCCCCTCGGCGATGAAGAGGCCCTCGGCGGGTTCGCGGCGGCGGCGCAGCTCGACGTCGGTGAGGCCGGTGTAGTCGGCGAGGCGGGGGTCGGCCGGGTCGGTGATGGTGCGGGGTTCGGACACCCTGCGATCTTGCCAAGCCCGGGCGGGGAAGGCCAAACGGCGGAGGGGGCGGGTGGTCCCCGGCTGGCTGTAGTGCAAATATGACCGTATGGCCCGAAATCCGGGCCGATCCTGGGCTCCGTCGGCCTCTGGCGCCACTGGCTCCGCCGGCTCCCCCGGTGGGCGCCCACACGGTCGGCCGCAGCTGCCGCACGCGAAGCCGCGGTGGCCCGTGTGGCACCGGTCGGTGGCGGGGCAGGTGTTCGCGCTCCAGATCCTGGTCGTGCTGCTGCTGGTGGTGGCGGCCGCGGTGGCGCTGGTGGTGCAGTCGCGCAACGACGCCGAGCACGAGGCGCGCAACCGTTCGGTGGCGGTGGCGCAGACCTTCGCCAGTTCGCCGGGCATCGTCGACGCGCTGCGCTCCCCCGACCCGACGGCCGTCCTGCAGCCGAGGGCGCAGTCCGCGCGGGTCGCCGCGGGCGTGGACTTCATCGTCGTGCTGAACAACCAGGGCATCCGCTACACCCACCCGAACCCGGCGCTGATCGGCCGGAAGTTCGTCGGCACCTACGAGCCCGCGCTGCACGGGCAGGTGGTGACCCAGCGCGTCTCGGGCACGCTCGGCTCGCTGGTGCAGGCGGTGGTCCCGGTGTACGCGCCGGACGGTTCGGTGGTCGGGCTGGTCTCGGCGGGCGTGACGCTGAAGAGCGTCAGCAGCGCCAGCGAGCGCCAGCTGCCGGTGGTGCTGGGCGCGGCGGCGGCCGCGGTGGGGCTGGCCACGCTCGGGACGGCGCTGGTCAGCCGTCGGCTGCGGCGCCAGACGCACGGGCTGGGCCCGGTCGAGATGACCAGGATGTACGAGCACCACGCGGCGGTGCTGCACGCGGTGCGCGAGGGCGTGATGATCCTCGGCGGGGACGGCCGGCTGCTGCTCTGCAATGACGAGGCGCGCCGGCTGCTGGACCTTCCGCCGGACGCCGAGGGCCGCCCGGTGGCCGGGCTGGGCCTGGAGCAGCGGCCGCTGGACCTGCTGACCGCCGAGCGCCCGGTGACCGACGAGGTGGTGCTGTCCGGGGAGCGGCTGCTGGCGGTGAACGTCCGGCTGATCGACCAGCCGGGCGGCCCGCCCGGCCGGGTCGCCACGCTGCGCGACTCCACGGAGCTGGCGGCGCTGTCCGGCCGGGCGGAGGGCGCGCAGCGGCGGCTGCGGCTGCTGTACGACGCCGGGGTGACGGTGGGCAGCACGCTGGACGTGACGCGGACGGCGGAGGAGCTGGCGCAGGTCACGGTGCCGCGGTTCGCGGACTTCGTCACGGTGGACCTGGCGGACCAGGTGCTGACCGGTGAGGAGCCGCCGCCGGGCCCTTCACTGGGGCGGATGCGCCGTACGGCGGTGACGGGCGTACGGGACGACGCGCCGTTCTACCCGGTCGGCACGGTGCTGGACGTGGTGCCCGAGACCCCGCTGGCCGGGGCGCTGCACAGCGGGGAGCCGGCCATCGAGCCGCGGCTGGCGGAGGCCGGCCGGTGGCGGGAGCAGGACCCGGAGCGGTCGGCGCGGGTCCTGGCGTACGGGGTGCACTCGCTGGTGCGGGTGCCGCTTCGGGCGCGCGGGGTGCTGCTGGGGGTGGCCCGGTTCTGGCGGGCGCAGCGGGCGGAGCCGTTCGAGGCGGAGGACCTGGCGCTGGCCGAGGAGCTGGTGGCGCACGCGGCGGTGTGCATCGACAACGCCCGCCGCTACACCCGGGAGCACGCGATGGCGGTGACGCTCCAGCACAGCCTGCTGCCGCGCAAGCTGCCGGAGCAGACGGCGCTGGACGTGGCGCACCGCTACCTGCCGGCCCAGGCCGGGGTGGGCGGGGACTGGTTCGACGTGATCCCGCTGCCGGGCGCGCGGGTGGCGCTGGTGGTCGGGGACGTGGTGGGGCAGGGGCTGCACGCGGCGGCGACGATGGGCCGGCTGCGGACGGCGATCCACAACTTCTCGACCCTGGACCTGCCGCCGGACGAGCTGCTGGGGCACCTGGACGAGCTGGTGAGCCGGATCGACCAGGACGAGGCGGCGGGCGGGGAGCGCGCCGGGGTGGCCGGGGCGACCTGCCTGTACGCGATCTACGACCCGGTGTCGCGGCGCTGCACCCTGGCCACCGCCGGGCACCCTCCGCCGGCGGTGGTGGACCCGCAGGGCCGGGTGGTGTTCCCGGAGCTGCCGACCGGGCCGCCGCTGGGGCTGGGGGTGCTGCCGTTCGAGAACGCCGAGCTGGAGCTGGCCGAGGGCAGCCGGCTGGTGCTGTACACGGACGGGCTGGTGGAGGACCGGCAGCGGGACATCGACGAGGGGCTGGAGCTGCTGCGGGCGGCGCTGGCCGGGCCGCCGCGCACGCCCGAGCAGACCTGCGCGGACGTGCTCGGGGCGATGCTGCCGGAGCACCCGCAGGACGACATCGCGCTGCTGGTGGCGCGGACCAGGGTGCTGGCACCGGAGCAGGTGGCGCAGTGGGAGGTGCCCTCCGACCCGGCGGCGGTGCGCGAGGTCCGGGCCGCGGTGGCGGAGCGGCTGACGGCCTGGGGGCTGGCGGAGGCGGCGTTCGTCACCGAGCTGATCCTGAGCGAGCTGGTGACCAACGCGATCCGGTACGGCTCCGGGCCGATCCGGGTGCGGCTGCTGCGGGACCGTTCGCTGATCTGCGAGGTGTCGGACGGCAGCAGCACCTCGCCGCACCTGCGGTACGCGGCGACCGAGGACGAGGGCGGGCGCGGGCTGTTCCTGGTCGCGCAGTTCGCGGACCGCTGGGGGACGCGTTACACGGCGACCGGGAAGGTCATCTGGACGGAGCAGCCGCTGGAGTAGGAAGTCGGCCGGGCCGACTTCCCACTCCCCCGCGGGCCTACCGCTGGAAGGCGGCCGCCAGCACGTTGACGACGTCGCCGATGACGATGACCGCCGGGGGCTTGACCCCCTCGGCCTCGACCACCGCGGCGACGGTTCCGAGGGTGGCGTCCACCCGGCGCTGGGCGGCGGTGGTGCCCTCCTGGACGATCGCGACCGGGGTGTCCGCCGGCCGGCCGTACTCGACCAGCCGGGCGGCGATCGCGCCGATCTTGTCCACGGCCATCAGCAGCACCAGGGTGCCGCTCATCCGCGCGGCGGCCTCCCAGTTGGTGAGCGAGCGCTCGTCGTCCGGGCCGACGTGGCCGGAGATGACGGTGAACTCGTGGGTCATGCCGCGGTGGGTGACGGGCACGCCGGCCGCGGCGGGGACGCTGATCGAGCTGGAGATCCCGGGCACCACGGTGACCGGCAGCCCGGCCTCCGCGCAGGCCAGCAGCTCCTCGCCGCCGCGGCCGAAGACGTACGGGTCGCCGCCCTTGAGCCGGACCACGAACTTGCCGGCCTTGGCGTGCTCGACCAGGGTGCGGTTGATCGCCTCCTGGGCCATGAACCGGCCGTACGGGATCTTGGAGGCGTCGATCACCTCGACGTGCTCGGGCAGTTCGGCGAGCAGCTCGCGCGGGGCGAGGCGGTCGGTGACGACCACGTCGGCGTCGGCGAGCAGCCGGCGGCCGCGCACGGTGATCAGGTCCGGGTCGCCGGGGCCGCCGCCGACCAGGGCCACGCCGGCCCCGTGCGAGCGGTACTGACGGGCGGCCAGCGAGCCGTCCCGCAGGCCGTCCACGATGGCGTCGCGCAGGGCGGCGGAGTGGCGCGGGTCGCCGGTGAGGACGGCCACGGTGGCGCCCGCGTCGCGGCCGCTGGCCGGGGTCCAGGCGGTGGCCGCGGCGGCGTCGTCGCTGCGGGAGCAGAACACCCGCTCGCGCTCGGCCTCGGCGCTGACCGCCGCGTTGACGGCCGGGTCGTCGGTGGCCACCAGGGCGTACCAGGTGTCGGCGAGGTCGCCGTCCCGGTACGGGCGGGCGTGCCAGGTGAGCTCGCCGGCGTCGGCCATGGCCTGGACGGCCGGGGTGGTGGCGGGCGCCACCAGGTGCAGGTCGGCGCCGGAGGCGATCAGGGCGGGCAGCCGCCGCTGGGCGACCTGGCCGCCACCGACCACGACGACGCGGCGGCCGGCCAGCAGCAGGCCCACCGGGTAGGGGGTACGGCCCTCGGTGCTCGGGTGCGGGGTGGGCGCGGTCATCGGCGGTGCTCCTGATCGGGGATGAGGGTGTGGGGACGGTACGGCACGTCACCGCTCCGCGGTCCGGCGCGCCCTCGGGCCGGACCGCGGAGCGGTGACGGGGTGCGTCAGGCCTTCTCGGTGACCCCGGCGGAGTCGAAGGTGGCTACATCGTGCATCGCCCGGGCCGCGCTCTGCACCAGCGGCAGGGCCAGCAGGGCACCGGTGCCCTCGCCCAGCCGCAGGTCCAGGTCGATCAGCGGGCGCAGGCCGAGCTTCGCCAGCGCGGCCTGGTGGCCGGGCTCGGCGGAGCGGTGGCCGGCGATGCAGGCGGCCAGCACCTCGGGGGCGATGGCCTTGGCGGCCAGCGCGGCGGAACCGGCGATGACGCCGTCCAGGATCACCGGGGTGCGCAGCGAGGCGGCGCCCAGCAGGAAGCCGGCCAGGGCGGCGTGCTCCAGGCCGCCGACGGCGGCGAGGACGCCGATCGGGTCGCTCGGGTCGGGCTGGTGCAGGGCCAGCGCGGCGCGGATGACCTCGACCTTGCGGGCGTGGGTCTCGTCGTCGATGCCGGTGCCGCGGCCGGTGACCTCGGCCGGGTCGAGGCCGGTGAACACCGAGATCAGGGCGGCCGAGGCGGTGGTGTTGGCGATCCCCATGTCGCCGGTGACCAGTGCCTTGTTGCCCGCCGCGACCAGGTCGCGGGCGGTCTCGATGCCGACCTCGATGGCCTTGAGGGCCTCCTCGCGGGTCATCGCCGGGCCCTGGGTCATGTCGGCGGTGCCGGGGCGGACCTTGCGCGGCAGCAGGCCGGTGGCGCGGCCCTGTTGGACGGCGTCCGGCAGTTCGGCGGCGACGCCGACGTCGACGACGCAGACCTCGGTGCCGATCTGCTTGGCGAAGGAGTTGATCACCGCTCCGCCGGCCAGGAAGTTGCCGACCATCTGGGCGGTCACCTCCTGCGGCCAGGGGCTGACGCCCTGGGCGTGCACGCCGTGGTCGCCGGCGAAGATCGCCACGCAGGCGGGCTCCGGGAGCGGCGGCGGGCACTTGCGGGACAGGCCGCACAGCTGGGCGGAGATGATCTCCAGCATGCCGAGCGAGCCGGCCGGCTTGGTCATCCGCTTCTGCCGGTCCCAGGCCTCGCCGAGCGCCTTGGCGTCCAGCGGGCGGATGCCGCGCAGGGTGTCGGCGAGCAGGCTCTGCGGCTCCTCGCCGGGCAGCGCGCGGTTGCCGTACTGCTCCTCGTGGACGACCCAGGACAGCGGGCGCTTCTTGGCCCAGCCCTGCTGCTCCAGCTCGGGCTCGTCCGGGAACTCGTCGACGAAGCCGACGCACAGGTAGGCGACGACCTCCAGGTGCTCGGGCAGGCCGAGCTCGCGGACCAGCTCCTCGTCGTCGAAGAAGCTCACCCAGCCGACGCCCAGGCCCTCGGCGCGGGCGGCCAGCCAGAGGTTCTCGACGGCCAGGGCGGCCGAGTACGGGGCCATCTGCGGCTGGGTGTGCCGGCCCAGGGTGTGCCGGCCGCCGCGGGTGCGGTCGGCGGTCACCACGATGTTGACCGGGGTGTCGAGGATGGCCTCGATCTTGATTTCCTTGAACTGCTTGGCCCGGCCCTTGGGCAGCGAGTCCGCGAACGCCTCGCGCTGGCGCTCGGCCAGGGCGTGCATCCGCCTGCGGGTCTTCGCCGAGCGGATCACCACGAAGTCCCAGGGCTGCGAGTAGCCGACGCTGGGCGCGGTGTGGGCGGCCTCCAGGACGCGGATCAGCACCTCGTGCGGGATCGGGTCCGGGCGGAAGCCGTTGCGCACGTCGCGGCGCTCGCGGATCACCTGGTGGACGGCCTCGCGGCCGGCCTCGTCGTAGCCGGGGGCGGCCGGGCCGCGCGGCTCGGCGGGCTCCTCGGGCTGCGGCTCCGGCTGCTCCTGCGGCTCCTCGGCGGCGGGCTGCTCCTCGGTGGCCTCGGCGGCTTCGGCGGGCTCCGTGGCCTCGCCGGCTTCGGCGACCTCGCCGGACTCGACGGTCCCGGCGGCGGGCTGCTCGGCCTGGGGCTGCTCGGCGGCTTCGGCGGGGGCCTCGGCGGCCTGCTCCTGGACGGGCTCCGCCTCGGCGGCGGGCTCCTCGACGGCGACGGGCTGCTCAGCGGCGGCCTCGGGCTCGGCCGGGGCCTGCGCCTGCTCGGCGGCCGGCTCCGCGGGGGCCTCGGACTCCGGAGCGGCGGCGAGGGGCTGCTCGGCGACGGCCTCGGCGGGCGCGGCAACCTCGGCGGCCTCGGCGGCGGGCTCCTCGACGGCTTCGGCGGGCTGCGCCGCCTCCGCCTCGGGGGCGGCCTCGACCGGAACCTCGGCGGCCGGCTCGACAGCTGCGGCGGCGTCGGCCTCCGCCGGCGCCTCCACGGGCTGCTCCGCGACCGGCTCGGCGACGGCCTCGGCCGGGACCTCGGCCTGCTGCTGCGGCTGCTCGCCCTCGGCCGCGGGCTCGGTGACGGCCTGGCCGGAGGGCATCTCACCGGTGCCCGCGGCGGTCTCCGCCACCGGCTCGGCGACGGCCTCCGACACGGCCTCGGCCGGAACCTCGGCCTGCTGCGCGGCCTCGGCGACCTCGGCGGCTTCGGCAACCGGGGCGGACTCGGCGCCCGCCACGGCCTCGGCGACGTGAGCAGCCTCAACGGCCTCGACGACCTCGACGGCCTGCGGCGCGTCGGCGGCCGCTATGGGCGCGGGCTGCTGCGGGGCCGTCTCCTCGACCACCGGAGCCTGCCCGGCCGCCCCGACCTTGGGCAGGCCGTGCGGGGTGGGCGCGGCGAGGAAGGCGGAGATCCGGCGCGGCTGACCGGCCGGGGCCGCGGCCTCGGGCTGCTCGGCGGGCACGGCGGCGCCGTCGGCGGCAGCGCCCTCGGCGGCGACGGCCTCAGGAGCGGCGGGAGCGACGGCGGTCTCGGCGGCCACGGGCTCGGCGACGGGTGCGTCGGCCGCCTCGGCCACCGGCTGGGCGGCCTCGGCCGGAGCCGGCTCGGCCGCGGGGGCCTGCGGCGCGGCCGCGACGGCGGTCTCCACGACCTCGGCGGCCTGAGGGGCCTGCGGGGCCTGGGGAGCCGTCACGTCCTGCACGGGCTGCGCCGGGACGGCCTCCGGCGTCTCGACGACCTCGATCACCTCGATCGCCCCGACCGTCTCGACGGCCAGCACGGTCTCGACCGGCGGCACGCCCAGCGGCACCTGCTGGGCCCCGTGGGCCTGCGGAGCCTGCTGGACCTGCTGGACCTGCTGGGCCTGCGGGAAGTCCTGCGCCTGCGGCAGCTGCTGCCCCTCCACGACCGGGGCCGCCGGAGCGGCCGGGACGGCCTGCGGCGCGACGGCCGGAGCCGCGGCCTCGGCCATCGGCGGGCGGCCGACCACCGGGATGCCGTGCGCCGGCGTGCCGCCCTGCGAGGGGCCGCGGTCGGCCAGCGAGCGGACCGGCACCTGGCCGGTCATCAGCGACGGGTCCGGGATCGGCGGACCGGCGTGCAGCGGCCGGCGCGGCTGCTGAGCCTGCGTCATCGGCTGCTGCGCCTGCTGGACGGGGTGCTGCTGGACGCCGTGCTCGGCGCCGAGCACCGGCGGGTCCACCGGCGGCCAGGACGGCTCGACCGGCGTGCCGTCGTGCTGCGGCGCGAGCGGCACCTGCTCGGCCGGGACGGCCGCGAGCGGCTCGCCCCAGGAGCCCTGCGGACCGGGCATCAGCAGCACGTCGTCCTCGTCGTCCAGGCCGTCCGGCGTGTCGGGCTGGTCGAGGAAGTGGAAGGCCGGGCGCGGGGCGCCCTGGTCGACGCCCCAGCCCTCGCCGGGCTGGCCTGGCTGCGGCAGGCCGGGAACGCCGTAGCCGTACTGGCCCTGCGGCGGGATGCCGCCCGCGCCCGGGGGCACCGCGCCGGGGACACCGCCGATCGGGGCCGCCGGGTTGGGGATCGCCCCGCCGTCCGTCGCGACGCCCTGGAGGGGTGCAACGCCCGCGACGCCCTCCGGTCCGCCGAGCGGGTCCGGCCCGCCGTGCAGGTGCTCCGGCATTCCCTCGCCCGGAACGTGGCCGCCATCGGTCATTGTCAAAGCTCCTTCCAGGCCGCTGCCGCGCCCTCGGCGACACGATCACCGATCGCAGCGCCCATCCGCACGGGCCGAACCAGCACCGGCCCGCCCCTAACCACACGCGGCCGCCGCGCCGTGGCGCTGCGGCCCAAGTCCATCCGGCGCGCTGCGGCACCCCGGTCCGGCGCACCGCCCGTAGGGGGCGGCGCATCGTCTGAAACAACGACAACCCGGAGCAACCGGCACGACCGCACCGGACCCTACGGCATTCTCCAGGTCCGGCACGAGGCCCGTCGAATTGCCCACACTTCGAGCGGAACCGGATTGCACCGCGTCAAAAAGGTGACAAACCGACTGAATCGGGTGGGTCGCCTACCCTTGCAGTCGCCCAGGACGTCACACTACCGGCACCGCGCGGTCACCTCTCGAATCGGTGTCCGGATGCGACCTGGATCACCGTCGGCGCCACCGGACGATCCCGGCGCGGGCCCCGGACGGGCCCACGGCCTTCACACGATCTGCTCACCCCAGAGGACCAGCGCGCCGGTTCCGCCCGCTCCCAGCGCCAGCCCCTCGCCCTCCCCGACCGGCCGCAACGGGCTCGCCTGGAGCAGCGCGCCGTCCGCCCGGTAGCCGGCCCCGGCGATCGCCCGGTGGACCTCCTCGGCCTCGGTGAGGGTCCGGGGCAGCGCGACGAACCGTTCGGGCCGGCGGGCCAGCACCGCGCGCACCACGTCGAGACCGCCGGACTCCACCACCGCCGCGTCCGGTTCCGGCAGGCCGCCCAGCACCTCGGGGCCGCTCCCGTACACCGCCTCCACCTCGACGCCGTAGCGGCGGGCGTTGACGGTCAGCCGGGCGCAGGCCGAGCGGGAGCCCTCGACCGCGACGACGGCGGCGCCGAACCGGGCCGCCTCCACCGCGAGGGCGCCGCTGCCGGCGCCGACCGACCAGACCAGGTCCCCGGGGCGGGCGCCGAGCCGGGCCAGCACCAGGGCGCGCACGTGGGCGGGGAGCGCCTCCGGTGCGCCCGGCTCGCCTTCCGTGCGCCCGGCGCCCGCGTAGGCGTCACCGGGGAGCGCCCAGCCGCGTTCCACGCCGGGGTAGCCGACCGGGCGCCCGGCGAGCCAGCCGGCCGCCTCGTCCACCGCCCCCGTCCGGGCGCCGCCGCCGATCACCAGCACCACGTTGGGGTCGCGCCACACGTGGTCGGCGATCCGGTCGGAGGTGAGGACGGTGACGTCCTCGTCGGGGGTGCCGAGGGCCTCGCAGACCACGAAGGTCCGGTGCACCCCGCGCAGCATCAGGGCGAGTTCGGCGGGCCCGGCGCCCGGCGCGGTGAGCACCGCGACCTTGGGGTGGGCCCGGCAGATGTTGGCCGCGCGGCGCAGCCGTCCGCCGTGCGCGCTGACCACCTGGGCGTCCTCCCAGGGCATGCCGGCCCGGGCGAAGGCGGCGGCCACCGAGGAGACGGCGGGCAGCACCTCCAGTTCGAGGCCGTACTCGGGGCGGCGCAGGGTGCGCACCACCCCGAAGAACCCCGGGTCGCCCTCGGCGACCACGACGGCGGCGCCGCGGTGCTCGGCGATCCTGCGGGCGGCCTGCCGGACGTTGCCGAGGGCGATCCGTTCGGCGGCCTCCGGCACCGGGAGGGCGTTCAGTTGGTAGGGGGCGCCGGCGACCAGGGTCGCCGCGGCCAGGGCCGCGCCGGCGGCCTCGGTCAGCGGTGTGCCGTCCCACCCGATGACCGTGATCCGGTCAGCCATCTGCGGCCGTTCTCCCTCGACTCGGTGCGCCACTCGATCCGCCGTCGTGCGGCACCGGTCCAGAGGCTACCGGGTGCGGTCGGCCGGAGCCCGACATCTCGCACACATGTCCGCGCCGGGTGAACAGGCGGCGTGTCTCAGTCGCGCAGCACGTAGCGGTGGTCGCCGTGCCAGCCCTCGCGGTGCAGCTCGGGGGACTCCAGGTCCTCCGGGAGCAGGCTCCACAGGATGAGGTCGCTGCGGCTGTCCTGAAGCACCTCGCCGGACTCCCCGCGGACTATCCAGGCGCTGCGCAGCACGCCCTCGCTGATGCCGCCGATCTTCTGGGCGACCTGCTGGGCGGCGGTGTTCCCGGCGGCGGTGCGCAGTTCCAGGCGCAGGAAGCCGCGGTCCTCGAACAGCCACTGGGCGACGCCGAGGACGGCCTCCGGGGCGTAGCCCTCGCCGCGCGCCCAGACGGCGGTGACGTAGGAGATCTCCGTGCTGCGCAGCCGCCAGTCGGTGTTGCGCAGCTCGACCAGGCCGACCAGGCGCTGGGTGAGGTGCTCGGTGACGGCGAAGACGATGCCGCGGCCGGCGGCCCGGTGGGCGGGGGCGAGGGTGCGGGCGAGTTCGGCCGCGTACTCCTCGGTGAAGGGGTGCGGCAGGTCCGTCCAGGCGAGCACGAGGTCGTCGGCCATCATCGTGGCCAGGCCGGGGGCGTCGTCCTCCGCAAGGGGTCGCAGCAGCAGCCGTTCGGTGCTGATGGCGGTCTCGGGGAAGCTCGCTGCCATGCCGTCTCTCCTCGCCGGGTCGTGAACACAACACCGTACGCCTCCGGCGTGCCCCGGGTGCCACGCGGTGCGCTGCCCGCACGACGGTACGTCAGAACGCGGTCGGTCGGAGTGTCCCTGCTGCATACTGCCCGACCGGGCCCCCGTCGCGGTGCGGTGGCT
>NZ_JBHVEU010000217.1:0-14857 GCF_042802075.1 Kitasatospora sp. NPDC057518 | reverse complement strand
GGAGGTCGGTCGGATCAGCGATGGACGCGCGGAAGGGCGTTGCCGCAGGATCCACCGGCGTGTCCGGGCTCGCCAGGGCTGCCGCAGCGTACCCGAGGGCCCGTCCCCGCTCCGCTCCGGGCGGCGTGCGTCAGGCCGGCGGACGGCCTCCGGTGAGCGTCCAGCGGATGTCCACGAAGCCCGGCTGCTGCAGGGTCATCCGGCCGTTCCTGACCACCTGGTAGGTGACCCAGGTGTTCACCAGCCGCGGCGACCCGCTGCTGGGCAGCATGTTGGTGGTGCCCCAGTTCAGCGGCGGGGTGATCCCGACGTCGATGACCTCGCCGCCGTCCAGCAGCGAGGAGACGGCCTTCGAGGAGACCGGCTTGCCGGCCTCCGTCAGCTTCTGCACCGCCGTCCGGAACACCTCGTACGCGACCCAGGTGGTCTGCACGCCCGGGTCGGAGACGTCGATCGGGTGCCCGTTGGTGGTGTCGGTGCGCACCACGGCGCGCAGCCCGTCCCAGATCTTCGCCGACTCCGGCGGGTACCAGCTGGTGACGTAGGCGCCGCCGAGCGGGCCGGAGTCGCCGCCGGTGGAGTCCACCACCGACTGCTGGACGCTGCCGATGATCGAGGCGATCCGGGTGTTCTTCGGGTTCAGCCGCCGGTAGGAGTCCAGCAGGTTGCCGGTCGGCTCGGCGGCCAGGGCACTGGTGACGCAGGTGCCCGGCTCGTCCTTGCCGATCGCCTTGCGGACCACCGGGGTGTAGTCGGAGGACTGCTCGGGCGCCTTGACGTCCGTCAGCCGGATCCCGGCCGGCCGCAGCGCGGTGCCCAGGTAGCCGAGCAGGTTGTCGCCGGCCGGGGTGTCCGGGCGGACCAGGGCGACGGACTTGCAGCCGGCGTCCACCAGCTGGCGGCCGTTGCCCGCGATCAGCGCCGGCATGCCGCCGTCCACCGGGTAGGACAGCGGGCTGGCGAACTCCGGCTGGGAGAGCCCGTAGCCGCCGATCAGCGGGATGCCGGCGCGCTCCAGCACCGGCATGAACGCCTCGCCCCACTGGCTGTACGAGCCGATCACGGCGACCGCCTTGGCGTCCACCGCCTGCTGGGCGCAGGCGCGGGCACCGTCCACGGTGTTGTGCTCGTTGCAGGTGATCACGCGCAGCCGGTGGCCGTTCAGTCCGCCCTTGGTGTTGACGTCCTGGCCGATGGCGGAGGCGAGCGCCGTCATGCCCGGGCGGTCGGCGGAGCCGGTGCCCGCCGGGGCCCAGGTCATCACGGTCAGGTCGCTGCCGCTGGTGGAAGCATCGGCCGATCCGCCGCACGCGGAGGCCGAGAAGAGGGTGGGGAGCAGGACCGCGGCGGTGGCGGCGGCTGCGATCGGGCGTCGGTGGCGGCGTCGCACGATCGGGGGACGGGCCTGGAAGGAGTCCCTTCGGCTGGTCATCGGTTTTCCCTCTCTGGGGCGCCCTCCGGCGCACCGGAGCAAGCCAAGCCCCGGCGCCGCAAGCCGAGAGGGCCGAAGTGCGAACGGACGGCAAACGGACGCCGAAATCCGGGGCGGTACGCGTGTAGATCGCGAGTGGAGCACGAACAGACGGGGAACGTACGATCGTTCACCATGTCCGCCAGCACAGATTCTTCGTATCGGTCCACCCGAAACCCTTCTCGTCCGGGCCACCGCTCCAGCACGATGGGCGGCATGCCGCTCAACGACCTGCCCTGGTGGCGCTGGCGAGCCCGAATGCGCTCGGCGCTGCACATGCTGTCCGACCCCGGTTTCCAGCACGAGGCCTGGCTGACCGGCCGGGAGGGGTACGGCGACGTGACCGACGCCGTCTACCGGCTGGTCGAGGACACCTGGCTGGACCACTGGTCGGCCGAGAAGTACGTCGGGACGATCTTCCGCGACGCCGCCGAGGCCGCACTGGTGGACGTCGCGGTGCTGCGGGCCGTGCAGATGCTGCACGAGGTCGGTGCGGACGCGCCGGCCTCGGCCTACCTCGGCCACCCCGGCTGGCCGGAGACCGTCCGGGCCGCCCGCGAGGCGCACGTCGCGATGGCCGTGGGCGACGGGGACGACCCGGACGCGCCGCCGAAGTCGCTGGACGTGCTGCGCATCCTCACCTGGGTCTGACCGCCGGGCGCCGCCGTCCCGCAGTAGCAGCCGTCCCGCAGTACGGGCAGCGGGACGGCGCATGTCCGGGATGTGACACGCTGGACCGTCCACGCACGTCACGACCTAGAACGGGATACCCCCAGTGCAGCAGCCGGCCGGCGCCCAGTACGTCCTCACGCTGTCCTGCCCCGACAAGCAGGGCATCGTCCACGCTGTCTCCAGCTACCTCTTCATGACCGGCTGCAACATCATCGACAGCCAGCAGTTCGGGGACGGCGACAGCGGGCTCTTCTTCATGCGGGTGCACTTCTCCGCCCCCGAGCCGGTCACCGCCGACAAGCTGCGGGCCAGCTTCGCCGCGATCGGCGCCTCCTTCGGCATGGACTGGCAGATCCACCCGACCGAGCAGCGGATGCGGATCGTGCTCATGGTCAGCAAGTTCGGGCACTGCCTGAACGACCTGCTCTACCGCACCCGGATCGGCGCCCTGCCGGTGGAGATCGCCGCGGTGGTCTCCAACCACACCGACCTGAAGGACCTGACCGAGAGCTACGGGGTCCCGTTCCACCACATCCCGGTCACCAAGGACACCAAGGCCGAGGCCGAGCAGCGGCTGCTCGACCTGGTCGCCGAGGAGAACGTCGAACTGGTCGTGCTGGCCCGCTACATGCAGGTGCTCTCCGACCAGCTGTGCACCGCGCTGTCCGGCCGCGTGATCAACATCCACCACTCCTTCCTGCCGAGCTTCAAGGGCGCCAAGCCGTACCACCAGGCGCACGCGCGCGGCGTGAAGCTGATCGGCGCCACCGCCCACTACGTCACCGCCGACCTGGACGAGGGCCCGATCATCGAGCAGGAGGTCGCCCGGGTCACCCACGACGTCAGCCCCGACCAGCTGGTCGCGCTCGGCCGGGACGTCGAGTGCCAGGCGCTGGCCCGCGCGGTGAAGTGGCACAGCGAGCACCGGGTGCTGCTGGACGGGACCCGGACGGTCGTCTTCGCCTGAGGCGCGGCGCGGCGCCGGGGCCCTGGGGCCCGCTACGGCCTGGAGAGCAGCGGGAGCGCGTGCAGCACCTCGCGGACGGCGGCCCGGTCGCCGTGGGTGCCGACCGGCAGCCGGTCCGGGTCGCGGTGCGCCGCGGCCAGCTGGCACAGCTCCAGGCCGTCCAGCACCATCGAGGCCACCGGCTCGGTGCCGTCTCTGCCGGCTCTGCCGTCGATGCTGTCGGAGCCGTCGGTGCGGAGGCCGTCGCCGTCGAGGGGGACCAGCCACTCGCCGCCCGCCGGGCCGTCGACCATCAGCCGCACCCGCCGGGCCGCCTTGACCCCGCCCACCGGTGCGACCGGCACCCCGGCGAACTCGGGGCGGGCCGCGCGCAGCCCGGCCAGCGCCCGGGGGAGCAGCCGGACCACCAGCTCCACCATCTGCCGCAGGTGCTGCGGCGCCGGCGGGTCGTACGGGTAGGCGACCGCCCGGGCCACGTCCTCGCCGTGCACGAAGCACTCGAAGGCGCGGTCCACGAAGGCGTCGCGCAGCGGCAGCACCGCGAAGCCGTAGTCGACCGGGGTGTTGCCCTGCGGCCGGAGCGCGGCCCCGCGCACCAGGTCGTGGGCCTGCCGCCGCCAGCGGGAGCGCACCGACTGCGGTGCCAGACCGCGCTGGTCGGCGACCAGCCGGGCGGTGCGCGCGGTGATCGCGGCGTACGGACCGCCCTGCGCCGGAACGCGCGGCACCGCCGGACCGGCGGCCGGCTCCTGCGGCGGCACCCGCCGCCCGATCCGCGCGGCGGGCAGGCCCGGGGCGGCCGGCACCGGGTCGGGCAGACCGAGCGCCAGCGCCAGGAAGCCGTCCACCGCGGTCAGATGGCCGAGCACCTCGGCCGGGCGCAGCCACTCGGTGCCGCCGTGCCAGGGCAGTTCGGCCACCTCCTGCCACTCCTCCGGGCCGAGGTCGCGCAGCAGCGCGTCGAGCTTGGCGGTCTCCGCCGTGTACGGCATCCCCCAGACGGGGACGGGCAGTTCGGCCGGGCGACGGGCCAGGCACCAGTCGAGCACCTGCTGGCGCAGCGAGCCGGGCTGGTCCAGCGGCTCGTCCAGGGAGAGCCAGCCGGCCGCCTCGCGCAGCCGGGCCGCCTCCTCGGCGCACTCCCGGCAGTCGCGCAGGTGCTGCTCCAACTCGGCCGCCTCGCGGGCCGGGCAGGCGCCGAGGGCCCACGCGCCGAGCAGCGAGCGCAGGGCGTCGTGCTGCTCCTCAGTGCTGCTCACGTCTCCCCGTCCCCGTGCCCGTCCCCGTGCCCGATTCCGTCCCCGGCTCCGTCCTGGCGGGCGCGCTCCTCGGCCAGTTCGGTGGCCAGCAGCTCCAGACCGAGCCGCATCCGCTGCTTGGCGACCTGTTCGCTGATGCCGAGCAGCCGGGCCGTCTCGTGGTAGGTGCGACCGTCGTAGTAGGTCACCGCGATGGTCTCACGCAGGGGTTGGGGCAGGGAGTCGACCACGTACTGCATCCGCGCGGCGGTGGCCACGGCGCGGATCTCGGCCTCCGCGCCCGGTCCGCGGTCGGCGGCCCGCCGCGCCCGCAGCCGTTCGACCGCGCGGTGGTGGGTCAGCGCGCCGAGCCAGGAGCGCAGCGAGCCCCGGGCGGGGTCGAAGTCCTCGGGGTGCTCCCAGACATGGGCGAAGACCTCCCGGGTGAGCTGGGTGGCGGCGGCCTGGTCGGCCAGTATCCGCCCGGCCAGGCCGTGCACCATCGGCGCGAGCTGGTCGTAGAGTTCGCCGAGCGCCGTCTCCTCGCCGCGGGCGAGGCGGCGCTGCAACTGCTCGTCCCAGCGCGGGGTCCGCTCCGGGGTGGCCATCGGGAACCACCCTCCTGACGGGTTCGCTGGCGTACCCAACGGTATCCCGCGGCCGGGCGGCGCCGGGGGCGATTCCGGCAAGAACGGAACCGTTCCCCACGGATCGCCGTCCTCCTGGACGTGCTCCCCGGTCCGGACCGCCGTCCTCCGGGACCGGGCCGCCGGATGGTGCGACGGTCGGTCGATGTGACGGCGGGGTCGGCGGGGGCGTCCGTCGGCGCCGCCGTACGAGCACCGTCGGACACGCGCCGCAGGGGTGGTTCGCGAGTGGCGGGCGGGGCGCCCGGGGCGCGCGGCGGTAGGTTCCCGACCGCGGGACCGGCAGGTCGGCCCGGGTCGGACGATCACCGGTACGAGGCTCGCGAGCGTGAGCGGGACAGTATGCACCGCACTGTCGCCCGATCGCCGGAATATGCCCGAAGCGCTTGCTGCGTTCCGTCCCCCCGCCCATCCTGAGGCGTATTCGTGTCGCGGCCGGTGCCCGACCGACGAGACGGCGCGGACGAACGGGCGCGGGCGAACGGATCGCGCGGGCGCCCGGGCACGGCTCGGGCGGCACCGGGCGACGGGCTCGGGCCCGCCGGCCGGTCCGGCCCGACCGGGACTCAGCCGAACTGCGAGTGCGGGTGGTGGAGCGGTGCAGGTTCTTCAGGTACAGCTGGCGGTGCAGGCTGACCCCGCCGAGGTCGGTCGGGCCCGCCGGTGGGTGCGCTCGCGGCTGCTGAACCACGGGGTGGACCCGGACGCGCCGATGGCCGAGACGGTGGTGCTGGTGGTCTCGGAGCTGGTGACCAACGCCGTGGTGCACACCGGCTGTCCGGCCGTGCTGCGGCTCTGTCTGCCGGTGGCCGACGGTCCGCAGGAGGGCGGCCCGGCCGCCCCGCTGCGGGTGGAGGTCGCCGACGCGAGCCAGGCCCCCCCGGCCCCGCGGCACGCGGGCGCGGACGAGGACGCGACCAACGGGCGCGGCCTGGAGCTGGTCGAGCTGCTCTGCGAGCGCTGGGGCTGGTACCCGGACGGCTCGGGCAAGCGGGTCTGGTGCGAGATCGGCAGTGACGCCCGGCCGACCGAGCCGCTGGCCGACGTGGACTGGGCGGCTTTGGCGCAATAGCGGCTTTCGCGGCGGCCGTCCGCGGGTGCCGATCACCGGTGCTGATCACCGGCCGAAAGGTGACGCAACCATTCCGAATTTCGGACTACCCATTGACGTGACGTATCCGACTGATCACTCTTGGGTGCGGCGCTCCGTTGCGAGGGGACGCCGAGGGGACGTTCGTCCACCGTCGCGGTGCTGCTGTCCAGGGGATTCGTGCCAGCAGGGGGGATCGCGGACGGTCGGCCACGGGCCGCTCCTCGGCGAGTGCGGAGGGTGTGGCGCGGACTCAGGGCTCGCGCGCCGCGGTTGGATGGCGGCCTGCCGTGTCGCGCTCGCAGTGCGCTCGGCCTGCCGCCATCCAATGCGTCGCCCCCGTGCGACGGGATCCGGCCACCGGGCGGCCCGTTCCCAGACTTCGCTCAGGAAGCCCGCCGGGTAGGGCCTTCGGCGACGGTGGGGCTCCCGTGGCCGGTGCCGCTCTCGGGGAGGGCGCTGCTTTCGGGGAGGGCACGGAAGGTGCGCCGGTAGGCGCTCGGCGCGACGTCGAGCCGGCCGCGCAGCTGCAGCCGCAGCGAGGCGGCGGTGCCGAAGCCGGACTCCCGGGCGACCTGGTCGATCGTCAGGTCGGTCCGCTCCAGCAACTGGCGGGCCCGCTCGGTGCGCTGGGTGGTGATCCACTGGCCGGGGCTGGCCCCGGTCTCCTCCCGGAAGCGCCGGGTGAAGGTCCGTACGCTCATCCCCGCCCGGTCGGCGAGCTGCCGCAGCACCAGCGGCCGGTCCAGGTGCTCCAGCGCCCAGGCGCGCACCGCGGCGGTGCCGCTGTCGCCGGGGTCCACCGGGCTCGGGGCCTCCACGTACTGCTTCTGGCCGCCCTCGCGCCACGGCGGTACCAGGCAGTTGCGGGCCACCGCGTTGGCCACCGCGCTGCCGTGGTCGCGGCGCACCACGTGCAGGCAGAGGTCCACCCCGGCGGCCACCCCGCCGGAGGTGAGGACGTCGCCGTCGTCGGTGTAGAGCACGTCGGGGTCCAGCCGCACCCGGGGGAACAGCTGGGCGAAGCGCTCGGTGTAGCGCCAGTGGGTGGTGGCCGGGCGGTCGTCCAGCAGGCCGGCGGCGGCGAGCACGAAGGAGCCGGTGCAGATCGACATCAGCCGGGTGCCGGGCCGGATCCGGGCCAGTGCGGCGGCCAGTGCCGGGGTGAAGCAGGTGTCGGCGACGGCCGGGCTGGAGTCGGCGGAGGCCGGGATCACCACCGTGTCGGCCCGCTCGAGCAGTTCGGGCCCGTGGTCGACGACGATCCGGAAGTCGGCGCTGGTGGCGACCGGCCGCCCGTCCAGGGTGCAGGTGGCCACTTCGTACAGCGGCCGCCCGGCCGGGTCCTTGGCGCCGCCGAAGATGCGGGCGGGGATGCCGAGTTCGAAGGCGATCACGCCCTCCAGGGCGAGTACCGCGACCAGGTGTGCCATGCCGTCCCCTCGGATGTCGGTGGGTCCGGGCCAGCCTACGTCGGACCTTGGCCCGATTCTTGCGAAAGCTGTCATTCAGGCCACTCGTCCGGCGCCGGGCGGCCCGGAACACTCGTTCGCGTGACCGAACGCCGTGTCCTCGCCCCCGCCTCCCGCTCCGGACCGCCCGCCCCGGCCAAGCGCCCCCGGGTGCACTACGCCTGGGTGGTGGCCGCCGTCTCCCTGCTCGTCCTGCTCGGCTCGGCCGGCTTCCGCTCCACGCCGAGCCTGATGATGGACGCCCTGCACAACGAGTTCGGCTGGTCGCTCGGGACGATCTCCAGCGCCACCTCCGTCAACCTGACGCTCTACGGCCTCACCGCCCCGTTCGCCGCCGCCCTGATGGACCGTTTCGGGGTGCGCCTGGTGGTGGTCTGCGCGCTGCTGACCATCTCGGTCGGCGCCGGGCTGACCATGCTGATGCGCGAGCCCTGGCAACTGGTGCTCTGCTGGGGCGTGCTGGTCGGCCTCGGCAGCGGCTCGATGGCCGGCGCCTTCGCCACCACCATCACCGGCCGCTGGTTCCAGGCCAGGCAGGGCCTGGTCACCGGGGTGCTGACCGCCGCCGGGGCCGCCGGGAACCTGGTCTTCCTGCCGGTCGGCGCCTGGCTGGTCGAGCAGCACGGCTGGCGCTCGGCCGTGGTCGTGGTCTCGCTCGCCGCCAGCGCCGTCGCCGTCCCGGTCCTGCTGCTGATGCGCGAGCGGCCCGCCGACGTCGGCCTGCTCCCGTACGGCGCGACCGAGGCCCCGCCCGCGCCGGTGACCGAGGGCCGCGCCCTGACCCGCTCGCTGAAGGTGCTCCGGGACGCCGCCCGCACCCGGGCGTTCTGGCTGCTGGCCGGCTCCTTCGCGATCTGCGGCGCCACCACCGCCGGCCTGGTCGGCACCCACTTCATCCCGGCCGCGCACGACCACGGCATGCCGGTCACCACCGCCGCGAGCCTGCTCGCCCTGATCGGCGTCTTCGACGTGGTCGGCACCGTGGCCAGCGGCTGGTTCACCGACCGGGTCGACTCCCGGCTGCTGCTCACCGTCTACTACGGGCTGCGCGGCCTGTCCCTGCTCCTGCTGCCGCAGCTGATGGCCGGCACGCTCCAGCCGCCGATCCTCGCCTTCGTGATCTTCTACGGGCTGGACTGGGTGGCCACCGTGCCGCCGACCGTCGCGCTGTGCCGCCGGCACTTCGGCGGGGACGCCCCGATCGTCTTCGGCTGGGTGCTCGCCGCCCACCAGATCGGCGCGGCCGTCGTCGCCGGACTGGCCGGCCTGGCCCGCGACGCGCTCGGCAACTACGACCTCACCTGGTACGGGGCCGGCGGGCTGTGCGCGGTCGCGGTCGGGCTCTGCCTGGCGCTGCGCACCGGGCGGACCGACCGGGCGGTGCCGGCGCTGCCGTGACGGCCGGTGCCCCGGTGGGCTCCGGTGACGGCCGGTGCTCCCGGCGGGGCTGTCGTACCGGAGGTCTAGGCTCCGGTCCATGGCCGCCCTGACCTTCACCCTGGACCCGAAGCCCGACCCGGACCTGCGGACGGACATCGTCCGGCTGTGGGTCGACGTCACCAACGCCGGCGGGGCGGTCGGCTTCGTGGGGCCGGTCACCGAGGAGGAGGTCTGGGACACCGCCGACCACCAGTTCGCCGGGATCGCGCCGGACGGTCCGGACCGGCTGCTGGTCGCCCACGAGAGCGGGACGGGCCGGCTGGTCGGCGCGCTGTTCTTCGAGTCGATGCGCTTCGACCTCATGGAGCACTGGCGGATGCTCAAGCGGGTCATGGTGCACCCCGACTTCCAGGGCCTCGGCCACGGCGCCCGGCTGCTCGCCGAGGCCGAGCGGGTGGCCCGGGAGTGGGGCCTGGAGTCGCTGCGGCTCACCGCGCGCGGGGGCCAGGGGCTGGAGCGGTTCTACGCCCGCAGCGGCTACCGGGAGGTCGGCCGGGTGCCGGCCGCGATCCGGATCGCCCCCGGGGACGACCGGGACGACATCACCATGTGGCTCGACCTGCGCTGACACCGGCCCCGGCCGGGCCGTCCGGGCCGGACCGGGTGCCCCGTGCCCCGTTCCGGCTGTCAGGCATGCTTGACTGGAGGACCGGCCCCAGCGCAACGAAGAAGGATGTGTCGAGTGACCAGCAACGGCCCGGAGAAGTCGCACGCCACGCTCCGCTACACCTCCATGCGGGTCAGCATCTTCCTCGGCTGCCTGCTGGTGGCCCTGCTGCTCGGGCACTTCCAGGTCATCCCGGTCAGCGGTGAGGCCGGCATGATCTTCCTCTTCCTGCTGGCCGCGGTCGCCTCCGCGCCGCTCAGCTACGCGCTGCTGGGCAGGCAGCGCGACGCGATGTCCGAGCAGATCAGCGGCAAGGTCTCCGGGATGCGCAGCCGTACCGCCGAGCGGATCGCCGCGCAGAACGCCGAGGAGGACGCCGCCGACGACGCCGCCCGCGCGGCCACCGCCGGCCAGAGCTGACCCCGGCCCCGCCCGCGAGCGCAGCCGCCGTGCCCGCCACCCGAGACTCCGTGCCGTCCGAGCCGCCTTCCGCCGAGCAGCCGTCCGTCGAGCCGTCCGAGCCGTCTTCCGCTGAGCGGCCGTCCGCCGGGCAGCCGTCCGTCGAGGCGGCGCTCGGCACCTGGCCGGCCCCCGTCCGCCGGCCCACCGGCCGGGACGTGGCCCGGCTCGCCGGGGTCTCCCAGGCCACCGTCTCCCTGGTCTTCTCCGGCGCCGAGGCCGGCCGACGGGTCTCCGAGGCGACCCGGGAGCGGGTCCGGGAGGCCGCCCGCGGCCTCGGGTACCGCCCGCAGGCGGCCGGCCGGCAGCTGCGGCTCGGCCGCAGCGGGATGATCCTGCTGGCCGTGCCGAACCTCCAGGGCCCGTTCTTCGGCCGGGTGCTGGAGGGCGTCCACGAGGAGGCCGGCCGCAACGGTCTGGCCGTCGTGGTCAGCTCCGGCTGGGGCAGCGCCACCCTCGCCGAGGCCGCCACCGCGGGCCGCTTCGACGGCCTGCTGATCTGCTCCCCGGACGACAGCCAGCTCGGCGAGCTGCCCGCCGACACCCCCGCCGTCTTCCTGGACGCCGACCCCGGCACCGACCGGGCGCGTCCGACCGTCGAACTCGACGTGGCCGGCGGGATGCGCGCCGCGGTCGAGCACCTGGCCGCGCTCGGCCACCGCAGGATCGGCCGGCTGCGCTCCAGCCACTCCGCGTACACCTTCCGGGTCCGGCAGGCCGCCTTCGAGCAGGCCGTCCGCGAACTCGGCCTGGACGTGGTGGAGTTGGGCGTGAGCCTGAACGACGGACATCGGGCCGCGCGGGCCGTCGCGGGCCGGCTGCTGGAGCGGGCGGACCGGCCGCGCGCGGTGCTCTGCGACGACGACGTGGTCGCCTCCGGGGTCTACCAGGCCGCCGCGGAGCTCGGGTTGCGGGTGCCGGAGGACCTGTCGGTGGTCGGCATGGACAACGTCGCGGTGGCCGCGCTGCTCGCCCCGCCGCTGACCACCGTCGACCTGCCGGGCGAGGAGCTGGGCCGGGCGGGCGCGGCCGCGCTGGCGGCCCTGCTGCGCGGGGAGCGGGTGGTGCCGGTCGCGCCGCTGGCGACCTCGCTGGTGCTGCGCGCCTCCACGGCGCCGGCCGGTTCGGCTTCGACGGTCTGATCACGGTCCGTCACCACTGGGTGGCGCCGCTCCGTCCGGATTGCCCCCCTATGGCCCTCAGCTGGCTCACAGATGGCCCTCGGGCGCGTCCAGAATTGCTCCAATCAGGTGAATAATCCTCATTTACTCTCGCGCCGTACCTCCATTCGGATTAACAGAGGGTGAGATTCCAGGATGCGGACGCTCCGATCAATACCCTCACCCTCGTCCAAGGCGGGCCGGATGGCCACCGCCCTGGGCCTCTTCGCGGGCACGCTGCTCACCGGCACCCTCACCGTCCCGACCGCCCAGGCGGCCGTCGGCTTCACCAAGACGGTGGACAAGCCGACGGCGGCGCCCGGCGAGAACGTCACCTACACCCTGCGCTACACCTGTTCCGTCACCGACTGCGCCAACGGCCGGATCACCGACACCCTCCCGGCCGGGATGGAGTTCGTCGGCTGGACCCCGGACGCGAGCACCGTCGACGTCGCCGGCTCGACCGTCCCGGCGGCCGGCACCGTCGGCGGCACCCTCGACATCAGGCTCCTCACCCTCACCCCGGGGACCACCGCGACCGTCAAGGTCGTCCTCAGGTTCCCCAACTTCACCACCCCCAACGGCACCAAGGCCGTCAACTCGGCCACCCTGACCGCCGACGGCGAGCCCGAGCAGTCCGGCTCCGCCACCACCGGCGCCGTCGTCCAGCCCGACTACAAGGTCACCAAGGGAGTCCAGACCAGCAGCCAGGACGGCCGCTCGGTCACCTACCAGTTCAGCGCCTGCTCCACCAGCGGCGTCCCCAACGTCGACCTGGACGCGAGCCGGCTGGTCGACACCCTGCCGCCCGGCGCCGTCGTCGACACCGGCCGCTCGCCCGGCTGGACCCAGGACCCGGGCAACCCCGACCGCTGGGTGTTCGACATCGGCGCCTTCCGGGCCGGCAACGGCCAGGCCGGCTGCCGCAACCCCGGCGTCCTGGTCGTCAACTACCCCGACCCGGCGTTCCCCAGCGGCACCACCTCCACCAACTCGGTGGTCCTGCAGGGCGACCCGCTCGGCCCCGAGGGCATGCGCGACCTGTCCGACGCCACCGCCGTGTCCCCGGTCTTCCAGCCGCCGACCACCGGCATCCAGGTCACCGCCTCCAAGGTCTGGCAGGACCGGGTGGTCTCCGGCGACATCGCCTCCTTCAGCCTCCACGCCGTCAACACCGCCGGCCCCGTCACCCGCCTGGTGATGACCGACCCGGGCGGCGGCACCACCACCGGCCTCTACAACTGGCTGATCCCCCAGTCCATCCAGCTGGAGGCCTGGAACCCCGCCACCATCGGCCTCACCCTCCAGTACCGGCTCGACGGCGACCCGACCTGGCGGACCTTCACCCCCGGCAAGCCGTTCGACGGTTCGGGCAGCCGCCGGATCACCTTCGCCGAAGGCGCCGGGAACCCGGCGAACGACGTGCTCGGCCTCCCGGCCGGCCGCCGGCTCGACGGGCTGCGCTTCGAGTGGAACGGCCCCGTCCCCACCGGCTGGAGCCCCGGCAACGCCGTCCAGGTGCTCTCCCAGGTGGTCACCCCCGGCCACGACGGCCGCACCGCCCCCGGCCCGCTGCACAACTGCGTGGACGTGACCGGCACCGACGCGGCCGGCGCCACCGCCTCGGCGAACGCCTGCGCCGACACCACCGTCTCCGCCGCCACCAACCTGGGCGCCGCCAAGACCACCGTCTCCGGCGAGGTCCTCGCCCCCGGCGGCATCGCGACCTTCCAGCTCACCCCGTACAACCGCACCGGCCGCACCCTGGGCACCCCGCTGGTGATGTACGACCTGCTGCCGCCCGGCCTCGTCTACCAGGACGGCAGCGCCCGGCGCGACCCCGGCTACCCGGAGTCCGTCGCCCCGAGCTCCGTCCAGGTGCTGCCCGGACCGGACGGCCGCCAGTTGCTCAAGCTGACCTGGCCGGCCGGCGCGCCCGACATGACGTACCTCAACGACTACCGGGCCTACCGCACCCTGATCGACGTCCAGGTGGCCGGCAGCGCCAGGCCCGGGACCCTCACCAACGACGCGTACGTCACCACCGAGGGCGCCGGGGAACCCGTCACCTGCTCCTACTTCGGCACCGACAGCGGTGTCCCGGACACCCACGACCTCGACGGCGACGGCAACACCACCGAGACGATGTGCCACGCCTCCTCCCGGGTCGAGGTGCAGGTCCCGGCCGTGCTGCGCTCCTTCAAGGAGGTCAAGGGCGACCTCGACCAGGACTACGCCACCACCGGCACCACCACGCCCGGCGGCGGCCTCTCCTACCGGCTGACCGTCCGCAACGACTCGCCGGACCCGGTCACCGACTTCGTCGCGTACGACAAGCTGCCCACCCCCGGCGACTCCTACCTGCTGCGCCCGGACGTCCCGCGCGGCTCCGCCTGGACGCCCTCGCTCACCCGGCCGCTGACCTCCAGCGACCCGACCGTGGCGATCGAGTACACCACCTCGCCGAACCCCTGCCCGACCGGGCCGATCACCGTGCCCGGGCCGTGCGACGCGAACGCGAAGTGGAGCACCGACTTCCCCGGGCCGGGCAACACCACCTGGTTCAAGGTCAGCCGGCCGGGCACCCTGCCGTCCGGCGGACTGTTCACCCTGACCTGGCCGATGGTCGCCTCGGTGGACGCCGGCAACGCCGACTTCGCGTGGAACAGCTTCGCCTACACCGCCACCGACTCCACCGGCAGCCCGCTGCTGCCGGCCGAGCCCGCCAAGGTCGGCGTCGGCGTCCAGGCGCCCGCGCCGCCGGACAACGCGCTCGGCGACCACGTCTGGGCCGACCGCGACGGCAACGGCGTCCAGGACCCCGGCGAGAACGGGGTCCGCGGCGTCCGGGTCGAGCTGCTGGACGGGACCGGACAGCCGGTCCGGGACAAGCTGGGCAAGCCGGTCACCACGGTGACGGACGCGGACGGGAACTACCTGTTCGACAAGCTGCCGGACGGGGAGTACGCGGTGCGCTTCGACCTGACGACCGCTCCGGCGGGCGCCAGGGCCACCACGCGGCACGCGGGGAAGGACCCGGCGCGGGACTCGGACGCCGACCCGGCCACCGGGACCACCCAGACCGTACGGCTGTCGGGCGGGGCCCGGGACCTGAGCCTGGACCTGGGGCTGGTGCCGGCGGACGAGCCGACGCCGACGCCTACGCCGACGCCTACTCCGACTGCGACGGGTTCGCCGACGCCGACCGGTTCCCCGTCTCCGACCTCGTCGCCGACTCCGACGAACTCGCCGTCCCCCACGGGTTCGCCGACGCCGACCGGTTCGCCCACGGGTACGCCCACGAGTACGCCCACCGGTTCGCCGGCACCGACGGACTCGACCTCGCCGTCGGACGGCCCCTCGAACGGCCCGTCGTCGAGCGAGCCCCCGAGCACGGGTGAGCCCGGCGCGCCGTCGCAGGATCCGCAGCGGCCGTCCCCGGACCGGGGCGGCGGCGAGCTGCCGCACACCGGTGGGCCCGGTCTGCTGCCGGCCGCTCTCGGTGCCGCCGCCCTCGGCCTCGGCGTGCTGTTCACGGTGGTCGCCCGGCGCCGTCGGGGCCGCCACAGCTGACCGCGCGTGGCTGATCACCCGTAGGTGAAGGACAGGAAGGACAAGACCGCGCCCGCCGGCC
>NZ_JBHVEU010000216.1:0-14924 GCF_042802075.1 Kitasatospora sp. NPDC057518 | reverse complement strand
CAGGCCGACCCCCGAACGGCCGGCCGCCCACGCCACCCGACGCACGACGACCGCTCGACCCGCGGCGCTCAGGCCGCCGGGTTCAGAGCGCGGACAGCCGGTTGAGCTCCGGGTAGCCCAGCCCCTGCGCGAGCGCGGTGAACGTGCCGCTCCCGTACACCTCCTCGGCGGCCCGGCGGACCGCCGCGTACGCCACCTCGGCCAGGCCCGGGCCCAGGCTGATCCGGGCCACGCCGAGCTTCGCCAGCTCGGCGACCGCCGGGGAGCCGGGGCCGGCCAGCACGTTCAGCGGCGCCGGGACGGCCCCGACCAGGGCGGCGATGGTCTCCGGGTCGGACACCCCGGGGACGAACACCCCGTCCGCGCCCGCCTCGACGTACGCCCGCAGCCGGTGCACCGCGTCGTCCAGCCGGCCCTCCGGGGCGCCGATCCCGCGCAGGAACACGTCGGTCCGGGCGTTGACGAAGAGCGGCACGCCGGCCGCGTCCGCCGCGGCCCGGGCGGCCGCGATCCGCTCGGCGGCCTCCGCCGGGGGGCGCCCCTCGTCCTCCAGGTTCACCCCGACGGCACCGGTGGCGAGCAGCGCGGCGACCGTCTCCCCGACCCCGGCGGCGGTGTCCGCGTAGCCGCCCTCCAGGTCCGCGGTGACCGGCAGGTCGACCGCGCGGACCACCTGGGCGGTCCGGGCCAGCACCTGCCCGGGGTCGGCGCCGCCGCCGTCCGCGCTGCCGAGCGACCAGGACACGCTCGCGCTGGCCGTCGCCACCGCCCGCGCCCCGGCGGCGGCCACCAGCCGGGCACTCGGCACGTCCCAGGCGTTCGCCAGCACCAGCGGCTCGCCCGGGCGGTGCAGCTCCCGCAGCAGCCGGGCCCGCTCCCGCCGGACGGCGGGGTCCGCGGCGCTCACCGGGCGGCCGGGCTCATGCGGGTGGACACGCCGATCCGGTTCCAGGCGTTGATGGTGGCGATCAGCGCGATCAGCTGGGCCAGCTCGGTCTCGTCGAACCGCGCGGCGGCCTCCGCGTACACGGCGTCCGGCACGTGCCCCTGGGTCAGCAGGGTGACCGACTCGGTGAGGGCCAGGGCGGCGCGCTCGCGGGCGGTGAACCACGGGGTCTCGCGCCAGGCCGGGAGGGAGACCAGGCGGTGGTCCTGCTCGCCGTGCTCGCGGGCGTCGGTGGCGTGCATGTCGATGCAGAAGGCGCAGCCGTTGATCATCGAGGCGTGCACCTTGACCAGCTCGGCGATGACCGGGTCGACGCCCTCCCGGGAGGCCCGGTCCACGGCGACCATCGCCTGGTAGTAGGCGGGGGCGAGCTTGTGCATCAGCAGGCGCTGCTCGGGGGCGGGCACCGGGGCGCCGTCCGTACCGGCCGTCCCGTCCGTGGTCGCGCGCGTGGTCTCGTTCGTCGTCATGGTCGCCAGCCTAGGAGCGGGGTGGCCTGCCGTCCTGGTGCGTTCGGCCGCGCGTTCCTTGGGCCACTTCCGGCGTGCGAACGACCGTGCGAGGATCGCCGGCAGGAGATCACCGCCAGGAGGTCTCCGACAGGACGAGGTCAGGGGGCCCGGTCGTGTGCACGGCGTTCGTCAGCATCGAGCCGGAAGCGGCCGTGCCGGTGCTGCTGCTGTCCGTCCGGGACGAGTACCTGGGCCGCGCCTGGCTGCCGCCGGACCACCACTGGCCGGACCGGCCCGACCTGCTCGGCGGACTGGACCTCGCGGCCGGCGGCACCTGGCTGGCCGTCGACCCGGCCCGGCGCACCGCCGCCTGCCTGCTGAACGGCTTCGGCCCGCTCGCCCCCGCCGAGGCCCGGCGCACCCGCGGCCGGCTGCCGCTCACCGCCGTCCGGGAGGGCGGCATCGGCCACCTTGACCTCACCCCGTACGACCCGTTCCACCTCGTCCTGGTCCGGGCCGACGGGGCCCGGGTGTCCAGCTGGAGCGGCGGACGGCTGGACGAGCGCGAACTGCCGTCCGGCCTGAGCGTGGTGCTCAACGACGGGCTGGAGGGCCGGGCGGCCGACCGGACCACCTCCGAGCGGATCCGCGACCTGATGGCCGCGCGGGCCGCCCACTTCCGGTCCCGCCTCACCGCCGAACCCCGGCCCGAACCGACCGCCGACGGGCCGGCCGCCACGGCCTGGGGCGGATGGCTGCCGATCGTCGCCGGGGACGGGCTGGCGCCGGACGCGGACGCCGCGCTGATCCAGCGGCGCGACTTCGGCGACGGGCGGATCTGGGGCTCCTCGTCGATCTCACTGCTCGCGCTCGGGCCGGACCTGCTGCGCTACGACTTCGCGGCCGCGCCGGTGGCCGCGGACGGGCCGGGGTGGCGGCGGGTGGCGACGGGCTGACCCGCCGGGTCGCGGCGGGCGGCGGCGGGCGGCGCCGGGAAAAGGGCTTGCACCTGACGCTGCGGGAGGCGGCATCGTGGCCCGGGTCGAGCCCGAAGGAGACCGCCGTGACCCGCCCGGACCCCCCGCGCCGCCCCCGCCGCCTGCTCGCCGTCCTGACCGTCGCCCTGCCGCTGGCCGGCATGCCGGCCGCGGTGACCGCCGTCGTCCTGCTCGGCGACGCGGCGCACCGGGCCGTCCCGTCCGCCACCGTCCTGGCCTCCGTGGCGGCGGCGCTGATCGGGCACCTCGCCCCCGGTGTCCCGCAGCCGTACGGTCGGTGAACTTCCGACGGCGGGGCTGCCGAACGTCTACATGCGCGTAGTAGCTTCGCGAGGGCCCCCGACCCGGCCGGCCACCGACCCCCCGAGCGAAGGTGTGCGATGTCGACCCTGACCTACCCGGAAGCGATAGGCGTCGGCCTGCTCCAGGGCGTGACGGAACTCTTCCCGGTCTCCAGCCTCGGCCACAGCATCCTGCTGCCCGCCCTGGTCGGCGGGCGGATCCAGCACGACCTCGACATGACCGCCGAGGGCTCCTCGTACCTCGCCGCCCTGGTCGCCCTGCACCTGGCCACCGCGCTCGCCCTGGTGGTCTACTTCCGCAAGGACTGGGTCCGGGTGGTCGAGGGGCTGTTCGGCTCGATCCGGCACCGCCGGGTGGAGACCCGCAACGAGAGGCTCGCCTGGCTGCTCGTCCTGTCCACCATCCCGGTCGGCGTGGCCGGCCTCGCGCTGGAGAAGGCCCTGCGCAACGCGCTCGGCAAGCCCGTCCCGGCCGCGGTCTTCCTCGCCCTCAACGGGCTCGTGCTGCTCGGCGCCGAGCGGCTCAAGCGCGGCGGCACCGGCCGCCGCCGGGCCGGACACTCCGCCGGACACGCCGCCGACGAGCCGGGCCTGGACCCGGCGATCGCCTCCGACCACCGGCTGACCAGGCTCGGCTACGGGCAGGGCGCCTGGATCGGCGCCGCGCAGATCCTCGCGCTGTTCCCGGGCATCAGCCGCTCCGGCGTCACCATGAGCGCCGGCATCCTGCGCGGACTGCACCACGAGGACGCCGCCCGGTTCTCCTTCCTGCTCGCCACCCCGGTCATCCTGGCCGCCTCGGTGCTCAAGGTGCCCGAGCTGTTCAGGCCGGAGAACTCCGGCGTGCTCGGCCCCGTCCTCGCGGGCAGCGTCGCCGCCTTCGTGGCCGGCTACGTCTCGGTGCGGTTCCTCACCCGGTACTTCGAGACCCGCAGCCTGACGCCGTTCGCGCTGTACTGCTTCCTGGCCGGCGTCGGCAGCGCGGTCTACCTGTCGCTCTGAGCCGTCCGGCCGCCGCTCCGGGCCGTCCGGCCACCGCTCTTGGCCGTACGGGCCGCCTCGCCCAGGATCCCGGCGAGGTCGGCCGGCCGGGAGAACATCGGCCAGTGCCCGGTGTCCAGCTCCACCAGCCGCCAGTGGCCGTCCGCGACCAGCCCGGCGACCACCGGCGGCGGCTCCGGCCAGTCCATCAGGCACTTCACGTACACCGCCGGGAGCCCGCTCAACGGGCCCTCCAGGAAGGCCGGTTCGGTCAGCGAGGGGCCCGGGTGCGGGGTCGCCCCCGCGGCGATCCGGGCGATCTGCCCGACCGTCAGCCCCTGCTCGGCGAACTCGGCCGGCGGCAGCGGCGGCCACCAGCCCCCGTGCGCGGCCAGGTCGGCCCGCAGCGCGGCCGGCTCCGGCAGCTGGTCGGCGAAGGACTCCCCCGCCACCGGCACGTTGGCGTCCACCAGGACCAGCCCGGCCAGCCGCCCGCCGATCCGCTCGGCGGCCTGGCCCACCGGGATGCCCGAGTAGCTGTGCCCGACCAGCACCACCTCGCGCAGGTCCAGCCGCTCCACCTCCGCGACGACGTCCGCCACGTGCGCCTGCTGCCCGGCGGGCGCGCCGCGCTTCTCCGCGAGCCCGGAGAGCGTCAGCGGGTACGCCCCGTGCCCGGCCGCGCGCAGCTCCGCCACGACCTCGTCCCACGCCCAGGCGCCGAGCCAGGCGCCCGCCACCAGCACAAAGTTCGCCATGGGCGGCACCGTAGCGCGCGAGTGTGACGGCGGCCCGGAAAGCGACGGGAAACACCACGTGGAGGAACGGTGGGGGCGCCCCGCCCGCGCCCGGGCGCCCCCGGCGGTTCCGGGTCAGCCGGTGGTGAGGCCCAGGGCGGCCAGCCGGGTCGGGTCGGTGAGGATGTCCAGCCCGGTGATCCGGCCCTCGTGGACGGTGAACGACATGACCGACAGCGGACGACCCCCGGCGAAGGACACCACCCCGGGCGAGCCGTTGACCAGCACCAGCCGGCCGTCGGCGGCGAAGCGGGCGAAGGCGATCGCCTGCGAGGCGACGTCCGCCGCACCGCGGCGCAGCACGCTCGGCACCAGCGTGCCGCCGTCCGACCGGGCCACCACGTCCGGGTCGAGCACCGTCAGCAGAGCGTCGAAGTCCCCGCCCCGGGCGGCCCGCAGGAAGGCCTCCACCACCTCGCGCTTGCGGGCGTCGTCGGAGTCCGCGGCCGGGGTCGCGCCCTGGACCCGGCGGCGGGCGCGGCTGGCCAACTGCCGGGTGGAGGCGGAGGTCCGGCCGAGCACCTCGGCGATCCCGTCGAAGGGCACCTCGAACATGTCGTGCAGCACGAAGGCCACCCGCTCCGCCGGGGAGAGCGTCTCCAGGACCACCATCAGCGCGATCCCGACCGAGTCCGCGACCAGCACCTCGTGCACCGGGTCCAGCGCCGACAGCCCGCCGACCACCGGGTCCGGCAGCCGCACCCGGCCCTCCTGCTCGGGCAGCGGGTCCTCCCGGCGGGAGGCACGGGAACGCAACTGGTCCAGGCAGACCCGGCCGACCACGGTGGTGAGCCACGCCCCGAGGTTGCGCACCCCGCCCACATCGCTGCGGCCCAGCTTCAGCCAGGCCTCCTGCACGGCGTCCTCGGCCTCGGCGAGCGACCCGAGCATCCGGTAGGCCACCGCCCGCAGCTGGGGGCGCTCCGCCTCGAAACGCCGGGCCAGTTCGGCCGGTTCGGTCGGCTCGGCCGATTCGACTGCTTCAGCCGGCTCGGCCGGAAGGTTCTCCTCGCTCACCCTGTCACATCCTCGGGTCGGGATCCGTCGGTCCAGTGACGGACGCTAACCGACCGGGAGGACACGATGAGGAGGAGCCCGCCCGCCCCACCCGGTGACCCCGCCCGCGCCCCCTGGCGACAGGCGAGAATGGAGGCCGTGAGCACCTCCCGGACCACCTCCTGGACCACCTTCGGCGGCGACCTGCACCTGGACCTCACCGAGCGCCGGGCCGCCGGCGCCGGACTGCGGGCCGCCCTGGAGGACGCGCTGCGCGAGGCCGTCCAGGACGGGCGGCTCACCCCCGGCACCCGGCTGCCGTCCTCCCGGGCCCTCGGCGAGGACCTCGGGATCGCCCGCAACACCGTGGTCGAGGCGTACGGCCAGCTCACCGCCGAGGGCTGGCTCAGCTCCCGGCAGGGCTCCGGCACCACCGTCGCCCGGCGGACGGTCCCGGAACCGGTCCAGGGCCGGCGGCCGGCCCCCCGGGCGGTACGGGCGCGGCAGACCGCCCGGTACGACCTGATGTCCGGACGGCCCGACCTCTCGCTCTTCCCCCGCACCGCCTGGCTGGCCGCCGCCCGCCGCGCCCTCGCCACCGCGCCGCACGAGGCCCTCGACTACGGCAGCCCGCTCGGCCGGATCGAACTGCGGCAGGCGCTCACCCACTACCTGGCCCGGGTCCGCGGCGTGCGCACCGACCCCGACCACCTGCTCGTCTGCACCGGCGTCACCCAGGGCCTCGGCCTGCTCTGCGCCGCCCTGCGGGAACGCGGCGCCCGCACGCTGGCCGTCGAGGAGTACGGGCTGCCGCCGCAGCACGCGGTCGCCCGGGCCGCCGGACTCGCCACCGCCCCGGTGCCGCTGGACGCGGACGGCGCCCTGGTCGACCGGCTCGACCCCCGGGCCGGCGCCGTCCTCCTCACCCCCGCCCACCAGTTCCCCACCGGCGCGGCACTCTCCGCCGACCGGCGGGCCGAGGCGGTGCGGTGGGCGCGGGAGCAGGACCGGTACGTCATCGAGGACGACTACGACGGCGAGTTCCGCTACGACCGGCAGCCGCTCGGCGCGATGCAGGCGCTGGACCCGGAACGGGTGGTGTACGCCGGGACGGCCGCCAAGAGCCTCGCGCCGGGCCTGCGGCTGGCCTGGCTGGCCCTGCCGGACGCACTGGTCGAGCCGGTCGCCCGACTGAAGGCGCTGGCCGACACGATGTCCCCGGTGCTGGACCAGCTGACGCTCGCCGAACTGATCACCTCCGGCACGTACGACCGCCACGTACGGCGCTGCCGGCTGCACTACCGGCGCCGGCGCGACCACCTGGTCGCGGCGCTCGCCGAACACGCCCCGCACGTCCGGGTCACCGGCATCGCGGCCGGCCTGCACGTCGTCATCCGGCTGCCGCCCGGCTCCACCCCCGAACCCGAACTCCTCGCCCGCGCCCAGCAGGCCGGCCTCGCCCTCCACGGCCTCGCCTGGCACCGCACCACCCCGTCCCCCGCCGAGGCCCCGACCGCCCTGGTCATCGGCTACGCCACCTCACCGGACCACGCCTTCCCGGCGGCGGTCCAGGCCCTCTGCGAACTGCTGCGCGGGGAGTGAACGGGAGAGGGGAGTGCGGGTGGCCGGGCCGGTGCGGGAGCGGCGGTCCGCCCGCCCCCTCGGGGGTGGGGGCGGGCGGACGGTTCGGGGTGTGAACTACTTGTTCCGGCTGCCGAGTTGGAACAGGAGGATGATGAACCCGGCGAAGAGGTGGCAGCCGACGGTGTAGAGCACCAGGCGGTGGTAGACCCGCTTGTTGGCCCACTTGCCGGCGTCCATGGTCTTCGGGCCGGCCGGAGTGTCGGCACCGGCGGCCGGGTTCTCGGCGTCGGCGGCCGGGGTGACGGTGGTGGTGGGATCGGCCATGGTGATCTCCTCCGGGGTGTTCTGACGGCAGGTCAGTGAACGGCGGCGGGGCCGCCGCCGAGGCAGAGTTCGCCGCCGGGGCTCTGCAGCAGGGTGTGGACGAAGAGCAGTTCGACGCCGCTGTCCGACTCTGCGGCGATGCAGTGCGGGGTGAGCGAGTCGTAGTGGGCGGAGTCGCCCACCGCGAGGTGGTGGACGCGGTCGCCGAGGGTGACGCGGAGCGCGCCCTTGAGGACGTACAGCCACTCCTCGCCCGGGTGGACCCGGACCACCGTGTCCTGCACGCCCGGCGGGACGTGCACCCGCAGGGCCTGCATCGCGCGGCCGGGGGCGCCGGCCCGCCGGTAGCCCCAGCCACCGGCCCGGCCGGGTTCGATGGCGCCGCCGCGGACGATCGGGTCCGGCTCGGCGAGGGTCTCGCCGAGCAGGCCGGAGACCGAGGTCCCGTACGCGCGGGCGAGGCCGAGCAGGACGGGCAGCGACGGCTGCCGGCGGCCGGTTTCCAGTCGGGACAGATAGGCTGGGGAGAGCCCGACCCGCCCGGCGGCCACCTCCAGCGTGAGACGGCTGCTGAGCCGGTGCTCACGGAGACGGGCGGCGAGGCCGGCGACCTCCTGGTCGTCGAGCTGTTCGCCTGCTGCGGCGGCGCCGGTGGAGCTGCTGGTCATGTGTCCAGTGGACACCCGCCGTGCCGCACGGGCAAGAATTTTGCCTCAGAGGCAAGACCTCTCCGACAGGCGCCCCGACCGGCCCCCGCTCACGGCCGCGGGATGTTCCGCAGGTTGCTCCGGGCCAGGTCGACCATGCGTCCGACGCCGCCCGAGAGCACCGTCCGGCCCGCCGCCAGCGCGAAGCCCTTCAGCTGGGCGGCGGTGATGTGCGGCGGGATGGAGAGCGCGTTGGGGTCGGTGACCACGTCCACGAGGGCCGGGCCCGGCCGCTCCAGCGCCTCGACCAGCACCTCCCGGACCCGGGCCGGCTCGGTCACCCGCTTGGCCTGGATGCCCATCGCCCGGGCGATCCCGGCGTAGTCCACGTCCCCGTTGTCGATCTCGAACTCCGGGTAGCCGGAGACCAGCATCTCCAGCTTGATCATGCCGAGCGCGCCGTTGTTGAAGACCACCGTCTTCACCGGCAGCCGGTGCTTGGCCACCGTGAGCAGCTCGCCGAGCAGCATGCCGATCCCGCCGTCGCCCGCCATCGCGACCACCTGCCGCCCGGGGCAGGCGAGTTGGGCGCCGATCGCGTGCGGGAGGGCGTTGGCCATCGAGCCGTGCAGGAAGGAGCCGATCACCCGGCGGCGGCCGTTGGGCTGGAGGTAGCGGGCGGCCCAGACGTTGTTCATGCCGGTGTCCACGGTGAACACGGCGTCCTCGGCGGCCACCTCGTCGAGCACCGAGGCGACGTACTCGGGGTGGATCGGCAGGTGCTTCTCGATGTCCCGGGTGTACGCGCCGATCACGTCCTCCAGCGACCGGCAGTGCTTGCGCAGCATCCCGTCCAGGAAGGCGCGGTCGCGCTTGGCGTCGAGCAGCGGCAGCACGGCCCGCAGGGTGGCGGCCACGTCGCCGTGGACGGCGAGTTCGAGGGCGGTGCGGCGGCCGAGCCGGGTGGCGTCGTGGTCGACCTGGACGGTGTGCGCCTGCGGCAGGAAGGAGTCGTACGGGAAGTCGGTGCCGAGCAGCACCACCAGGTCGGCGGAGTGCAGCGCCTCGTGGCAGGCCCCGTAGCCGAGCAGGCCGCTCATGCCCACGTCGTACGGGTTGTCGAACTGGATCCACTCCTTGCCGCGCAGGGAGTGGCCGATCGGCGCGTTCAGGGCCTGCGCGGCGGCCATCACCTCGGCGTGCGCCCCGCGCACCCCGGCGCCGCAGAACAGCACCACCTTGCGGGCCGCGTTGAGCAGCCGGGCCAGTTCCTGCACCTGGGACCAGGGCGGGGCGGCGACGGCCTGCTCGGTGAGGAAGTGGCTGGTGCCGGTGGGGGCGGCGGCGGAGAGCGCGGCGACGTCCCCGGGGAAGGCGAGCACCGAGACGCCGTGCGAGCCGAGCGCGTGCTGGACGGCGACCCGCAGCAGGCGGGGCAGCTGGGCGGGGGTCGAGAGCATCTCGCACCAGGTGCTGCAGTCGGTGAACACCCGCTCGGGGTGGGTCTCCTGGAAGAAGCCGGTGCCGATCTGCCCGGACGGGATGTGCGAGGCGAGCGCGAGCACGGGCAGGCCGCTGCGCTGGGCGTCGTACAGCCCCTGGACGAGGTGGGTGTTGCCGGGGCCGCAGGAGCCGGCGCAGACCGCGAGCCGGCCGGAGAGTTCGGCCTCGGCGGCGGCCGCGAAGGCGCCGGCCTCCTCGTTGCGCACGTGCACCCAGCTGATGCCGTCGGCCCGCCGGATGGCGTCCACGACGGGGTTGAGGCTGTCCCCGACCACGCCGTAGACCCGCTCCACCCCGGCCTGCCGGAGCACTTCCACCATCTGTTCGGCCACGCTCGGCACGGCGGCGACTCCTTCGCTGGGGCGGCTCCACGGGACACCAGCACTCTCCGGGGCGGCCGGGGGCGGCGCAGCCGGGGCGGGGCGAACGGGTGAGGCGGCGGGAGCGGGGTGCGGGCTGCTACTCGGCCGCCAGGTGGTCCTGCTGGCCGAGCTTGCCCGCCGCGAGGCCGGCCTGGGGCTTGCGGCGGCCGGGTTCGCGGCCCGGGGGCTGGGCGACCCGCTCCTGGGCGGGCGGGGCGGTGGTCGGCAGGGTGACCGGGGCACCGGACTTGACCTGCACCGCCTCGCCGTCGTGCCGGACGTGGAGGACCTCGCCGCGGCGCAGCGTGTACGTCGTCCGCTCGTGGGTGATCTCGACGCCGAGCAGGTGCCCGCGCACCAGCAGCGAGAAGCTCAGCCGCATCAGCCCGGACGGCAGCCGGGGCCGGAACGAGAGCGCCTCGCCGTGGTCGCGCAGCCCGCCGAAGCCGGCCACCAGGGCGATGCAGGCCCCGGCGAGCGAGGCCATGTGCAGGCCGTCGCGGGTGTTGCCGCCGAGGTCGTGCAGGTCCATCAGCGCGGCCTCGGCCGTGTAGTCGTAGGCGAGGTCGAGCTGGCCGACCTCGGCGGCGATCACCGCCTGGGTGCAGGCGGAGAGCGAGGAGTCCCGGACGGTCAGCCGCTCGTAGTAGGCGAAGTTGCGGGCCTTCTGCTCGTCGGTGAAGGCGTCGCCGCGGACCTGCATGGCGAGCACCAGGTCGGCCTGCTTGACCACCTGCTTCCGGTACAGGTCGAAGTACGGGTAGTGCAGCAGCAGCGGGTAGTTCTCCGGCGGGGTGTGCTCGAAGTCCCAGACCTGGTGGTGGGTGAAGCCGTCGGCCTGCGGGTGCACGCCGAGGTCCTCGTCGTACGGGATGTACATCGCGGCGGCCGCGTCGCGCCAGGCGGCGGTCTCCTCGGTGTCCACGCCGAGCAGCGCGGCCTCGTGCGGGTTGCGGACGGCGGCCTCGGCGGCGGCGCGCAGGTTGGTCTGCGCCATCAGGTTGGTGAAGACGTTGTTGTCCGCGACGGCGCTGTACTCGTCGGGGCCGGTGACGCCCTCGATGCGGAACCTCCCGGCCACGTCGTGGTGGCCGAGCGAGCGCCACATCCGGGCGGTCTCGACGAGCAGTTCGAGCCCGTACTCGCGCTCGAACTCCGCGTCGCCGGTGGCCCGGACGTAGCGGGCGACGGCGGCGGCGATGTCGGCGCCGATGTGGAAGGCCGCGGTGCCGGCCGGCCAGTACCCGGAGCACTCCTCGCCGCGGATCGTCCGCCACGGGAACACCGCGCCGGACAGGCCGAGTTGGACCGCCCGCTCACGGGCCAGCGGCAGGGTGGTGTGCCGCCAGCGCAGGGCCTGGTTGACGGCGGCGGGCAGGCAGTAGGTGAGCACCGGCAGGACGAAGGTCTCGGTGTCCCAGAAGCTGTGCCCGTCGTAGCCGGGCCCGGTCAGCCCCTTGGCGGGGATGGCCCGCTCCTCGCTGCGGGCGCCGGCCTGCAGGACGTGGAAGACGGCGAACCGGACGGCCTGCTGGAGTTCGACGTCGCCCTCGATCTCGATGTCGCTGGTCTCCCAGAACTCCTGGAGGAATTCGGCCTGTTCGGCGATCAGCCCGTCCCAGCCGGTGTACCGGGCGGCGGTCAGCGCGGCCTCCACCTGGTCCCGGACGGCGGGCAGCGAGCGGGTGCCGGACCAGCCGTAGGCCATGAACTTGGTCAGCCGCAGCCGCTGTCCGGCCTTGAGCACGGTGGTGACGCTGATCCGGCACTGGTCGGCGTCGGCCTCGGCGACGGTGTCGGACTTCTCCGGCCCCTCGATGATGTGGTCCATCCCGGCCGCGACCCGGATGCCGCTGTACCGGGTGCGGTGCACCAGGATGGCCTTGGTCCCGCTGGCGTGGTGCGCCTCGGGCTGCAGCGGCGCCTCCAGCACGGCGGCGGCCCGCGGGTCGCCCTCGGGGCCGCCGGGCAGCTGCTCGTTGGCGACCAGCTCGGACTGGAGCACGATCCGCACCGGGCCGTCCACCGCCTCGACGCTGTACTCGACGGCGGCGACGGCCCGCTGGGTGAGCGAGACCAGTCGGGAGGAGCGCACCCTGATCGTCCGCCCGGCCGGGGAGGTCCACTCCGCCTCGCGGTGCAGCAGGCCCTCGCGGACGTCCAACCAGCGCTTGTGGCTGACGAGTTCGCCGTAGCGCAGGTCGAAGGGCTCGTCGTCCACCAGCAGCCGGATGATCTTGCCGTTGGTCACGTTGATGACGCTCTGGCTGGACTCCGGGTAGCCGTAGCCGCCCTCGCCGTACGGCAGCGGGCGCAGCTCGAAGACGCCGTTGAGGTAGGTGCCGGGCAGGCCGTGCGGCTCGCCCTCGTCCAGGTTGGCGCGCAGGCCGATGTGGCCGTTGGAGAGCGCGAAGACCGACTCGGCGCGGGCCATCGAGGCCAGGTCCAGGCCCTGTTCGGTGATCTGCCAGGGGTCGATCGCGAAGTTCTTGTCCCCGGGAGTCATACCTCCTCCTCCCCCAGGAGCTCGGAGAGGTCCTGGACGACCACGGTGGCGCCGTCCCGGCGCAGTTCGGCGGCCTGGCCGGTGCGGTCCACCCCGACCACCGCGCCGAAGCCGCCGGCCCGGCCGGAGGCGACCCCGGCGAGCGCGTCCTCGAAGACCGCGGCGTGGGCGGGTTCGACGCCGAGGGCGCGGGCGGCGTACAGGTAGGTGTCGGGGGCGGGCTTGCCGGGCAGTCCCTCGGCCTTGGCGGTGTTGCCGTCCACGATCACCTCGAACAGTTCCTCGATGCCGGCCGCCCGCAGCACGTCCCGGCAGTTGGCGCTGGAGGAGACCACGGCGCTGGGCAGCCCGGCCGCGCGCAGCCGGTGCACGTAGTCGACCGAGCCCCGGTACGCCTGGACGCCCTGCTCCCGGATCAGCCGCAGCACGGTGTCGTTCTTGGCCCGGCTGATCCCTTGCACCGTGGGGGAGTTGGGCGGATCGTCCGGGGTGCCCTCGGGCAGGTCGACGCCCCGGCTGCGCAGGAACGCGCGGGTGCCGTCCAGGCGCGGGCGGCCGTCCACGTAGGTGTCGTAGTCGGTGACGGCGTCGAAGGGGACGAACTGGCCGCCGGTGCGGGCGGCTTCGGCGCGCAGGAAGGCGTCGAAGGTGTCCTTCCAGGCCGCGGCGTGCACCTTCGCGGTCTGGGTGAGCACCCCGTCGAGGTCGAAGAGGAAAGCACGGATGTCGTCCGGTAGCCCCAGCATGGGTGCAGTCTTACCCGGGAACGGGGGGAAGCCGCCCATTTCCCGGCGGCGCGTCGCGGGAAGGGCGGCTTCCGGTTGCCGGGCCGGGCCGGGCCGGACCGGGGCGGCGTCACGGCGCCGGGACGGCGTTACGGCGAGTCGGGCATCTGCGCCTCGGGCGCCTCGATGACCGCGAAGACCGCGCCCTGCGGGTCCTGGACCACCGCCATCCGGCCGGACTGCATGTCGAAGGCCGGCTGGATCACCGAGCCGCCCGCCTTGACCAGGGCGTCCACCGTGGAGTCGGCGCCGTCCACCGAGAAGTAGGTCATCCAGTGCGAGGGCGTGCCGGCCGCCAGGTAGCCGGGGATCGCCTGCATGCCGCCCACCGTGCGGTCGGCGACGTTGAGCGAGAAGTAGCCGTCCATGCCCTGGATGGTGGCCGGGCGCAGCCCGAGGGCCGGCTGGTAGAAGCGGCCGGCCGCGCCGGTGTCGGCGGTGTTGAGCTCGTTCCAGACCAGTGCGCCGGGCTCGTTGACCACGCCCGCGCCGATGAAGTCCATCGCCTGCCAGACCCCGAACACCGCGCCGGTCGGGTCGGCGGCGACCAGCATCCGGCCGATCGTGCCGACGTCCATCGGGTCGTACAGGACCGTGCCGCCGGCCTCGGTGATGGACGCCCGGGCCGCGTCGGCGTCGTCCGAGGCGAGGTAGGTGGTCCAGGCGACGGGCGGCGTCGGCTGCCCCTCGGGCGCCGCCTGCGCCATGATCCCGGCGACCGGCCGGCCGTTGAGCATGCACACGGCGTAGCCGCCGAACTCGGCCGGGCCGACCTCGCCCTGCCAGCCGAACAGGTCGCGGTAGAAGTCGAGCGCGGCCTGCTGGTCGCTCGCCATCAGGTCGACCCAGCACGGGGTGCCGGGCTTGTACGGATCGGTGACTACGGGCATTGCTGGGCCTCCCGGAGGCGGTGGTGGCCGGCTGTGGTGGTCGGGACGGTCGGAGCGGTCGGGCCCTCGTCCCGGCCAGGCCCGGTGGGGGTACGGCCCGGCCGGGACGACGGCGGTACACCGCCACCTTCGGCCCGCCGCCGCGATCCCGCCACCGGACGGCGCCCTGGCGGGCGACCGGCGGCCGGACCGTCACGGGGCTCGGGCGGGGTGCTCACGGGCTGTTCACCGGGGTGCTCACCGGCGCTGTTCCCCGGACCGTTCCCCGGGCTGCTCACGGGGCGTCGTGGTGGTGCCCGGTGACGAAGTACGGCTGCACCTTGCCGCTCTGCGCGTAGTCCTTGAGCCGGACCAGCAGTTCGGCCCAGGTGCCGGCCACCGCCGGGACGCCGTCCTCGCTGCCCGGCTGCCAGCCGCCGTGCCGGAACAGCAGCCGGGTGCGCTCGGGCGCGGCGGGCCGGTCGGGCTCGGAGGCGGTGGGCTCGTCGGGGGCGACAGGCTGGTCGGACAGTTCCCAGCTGATCCAGGTGCCGGCCCAGTGCGGCGGGAAGGACCCGGCGTTGGTCCACACCACCCGGTCCCGGTCGGCCCGCTCCACCCGCAGCCGGAACGGCTCGGGGACGTCGGGGAAGTCGAACAGCAGGACGTCGCCGTCCCGGTCCACGCCGGTGGTCCACCAGGCGGTCAGCCCGTCGTGCGTGGTGAGTGCGGCGAGCACCACGTCCCGGGGCGCGGCGATGTCGAGCTGGAGGGCGATCTCGGGCATGGGTCCGCCTTTCGGTGGCCGCCGGATTCCCTTACGCCCACCATGGCACGACCCCCGGGCCCGCGCGCCCCGGAGGGCGCCGGCC
>NZ_JBHVEU010000215.1:0-14958 GCF_042802075.1 Kitasatospora sp. NPDC057518 | reverse complement strand
CGCGGGGCGGTTGTCCGGCCTTCAGAGCGGGCGCGACCATCACGGTGATCGACACGTGCGGCAAGGTAGTCTCCCTCAGCCCGTAGAAAGAGGGAGGGACGGAGATGGCGATCTCCTACAGCCTCGACCTGGTGACCACGTGGACCACGGCCGGGGTCGCCCGGAGCCTCGCCGACGCCGCCCGGCCGATGCGGCTCTTCGACGCCACCGCAAGCGTCGACACCCTGCTCGGAGACGGCGCGCTCACCGAGCACGGCACCTGGATCCGGGTGACCCCTTGCAGGCCCACTCCCTGGGGGGACCCGCGGATCGGCGGCCGTGTCTTCACCCCGACCGTCTCGGTCGCGTTCCGGCTGGGCAAGCACACCGACATCCCCGGCCAGCAGGACGACATGACCCGCCTGACCGACGGCCTCCTCGCGCAGGTACCCGGCGACGCGGTCCTGCACCTCGACTACGAGGACGTCTGGCTGGTGCGCCAGGACGGCGTGCTGGCCCTCAGCGAGAACTCCGACATGTGGCCGCCGAACCGCCTCGCCGCCCTCCCGGGACCGTACCGCCGTCGGACGCACGAGTTCACCGACTGGGACTGAACCCCGTGGGATCGAACTGAAGGAGTGCCATCGCTCCAGGGGCACACAACGGTGTTGGCGGGCCGGGGGGTGGTGCCCGAGCCGGAGACGGTGTCCTGACGGGTTGTCGAACCTGTGTCGGGTGGGTTCTACTCGCGTGGAGCAAGCGTCCGTCCGCTCACGCCAGAGCCTGCCGAGGGGGTACCTGTTGAACGATGTGCCGGATCTCGGGCCGATGCCCCGGCGGGTCACCGTCAGTGCCGAACAGGCGGGGCGGCTCGTGGCCGAGCAGTTCCCGCAGTGGGCCGCACTGCCTGTGACGGCTGTGGAGAACGGCGGCTGGGACAACCGGACCTTCCACCTGGGCGAGGACATGGTGCTCCGCCTGCCCAGCGCGGAGGAGTACGCCCTGGCCGTGGAGAAGGAGCACCGTTGGCTGCCCGAGCTGGCACCGGCTCTCCCGCTGCCGATCCCGGTGCCGCTGGCGAAGGGGAGTCCTGGTGCGGCCTTCCCGTTCGCGTGGTCGGTCTACGGGTGGATCGACGGCACGCCCGCGACGTTCGAGTCGGTCGTCGATCCGATCGGCTTCGCCGGGAGCCTGGCCGACTTCGTCGCCGCGTTGCGGGGCGTCGATGCCTCGGAGGGGCCGCAGCCCGGCAAGCACAACTGGTTCCGTGGCGCGACGCTGCGGACGTACGAGGCGCAGGCGCTCGGTGCGCTGGACGGGCTGCGCGGCCACGTCGACGTCGCGTCGGCACACGAGCTGTGGACCCAGGCGCTCGAGGCGCGGTGGGACGGGGCCGACGTCTGGTTCCACGGCGACCTCGCCAAGGGAAACCTGCTCCTTGAGGACGGACGGCTCGCCGCCGTCATCGACTTCGGTACGTGTGGCGTGGGGGACCCGGCTTGCGACCTCGCGATCGCGTGGACCCTGCTCTCGGCCGACGGCCGCGACCTGTTCCGGAAGCGGCTTGGCGTCGACGACGCCACGTGGGCGCGCGGACGCGGCTGGGCGCTGTGGAAGACGCTCGTCTCGTGCGCCAACAGCCTGGGCGAGGACGGCGCTGACGCCCGCGACGCGCGCCGCGTGCTCTCGGGGATCCTCGCCGATCGGGGCTGAGGGGCCGTAGGGGCCGTACGGGTCGTAGGGGCGCGCTGGAAGACAGCGCGCGGCGGGCGGCCGTCAGACGGGCGGGTTGGGGCGGGTGAGGCCGCGGTCGTAGGCGAAGATCACGGCCTGGACGCGGTCGCGGGCGCCGATCTTGGCCATGACGCGGCTGACGTGGGTCTTGACGGTCGACTCGGCGAGCACGAGGCGGCTCGCGATCTCGTTGTTGCTCCAGCCCTGGGCGACGGCGACGAGGATCTCGCGCTCGCGGTCGGTGAGGGCGTTCAGCCGGCTGTCCTCGACGGGGGCGGCGCCCGGCGGCCGGGTCGGCAGGTGGTGGGCGTAGGCGTCGAGGAGGCGCCGGGTGATGGCGGGGGCGACGACGGCGTCGCCTACCGCGACGGCGCGGATCCCGGAGAGCAGCTCCTCGGGGCGGGCGTCCTTGAGGAGGAAGCCGCTGGCGCCGGCCCGCAGGGCGGAGTGGGCGTACTCGTCGAGGTCGAAGGTGGTCAGCACGAGGACGCGGGAGCGGCCGCCGGTGGCGACGATCCGGCGGGTGGCCTCGATGCCGTCCATGCCGGGCATGCGGATGTCCATGAGGACGACGTCGGGTCGCAGGTCGGCGGTGAGCCGGACGGCCTCGGCGCCGTGGGCGGCCTCGCCGACGACCTCGGTGTCGGGTTGGCTCTCCAGCAGCATGCGGAAGCCGTACCGCTGCAAGGGCTGGTCGTCCACGATGAGGAGGGTGGTCACGCGGGGCCGCCTGTCGGGTCGGGGGTGAGGTCGAGTACGGCCTCCACGGTCCATCCTGCCCCGGGCCCGGGGCCCGCCGTGACGGTGCCGCCGTACAGGGCCGCGCGTTCCCGTATGCCGGCGAGGCCGTGGCCCTCGCGGGGCGGCCGGCCGGGGGCGGACGGCGGAGGGCCGTCGGGCGGGCCGCTGTCCCGTACGCGCACCCGCAGCCGGTCGTCCCCGGAGGTGAGGGTGACGTGGGCCCGGGTGCCGGGGCCGGCGTGCTTCAGGGTGTTGGTGAGCGACTCCTGGACGATGCGGTAGGCCATCAGCTGGACCCCGCGGTCGAGGGCGTCGAGGTCCCCGGCGGCCGTGTACACCACCTGGGGCCCGGCCGCGCGGATGCGGGCGCACAGCCCGTCGACGTCGGCGATGCCCGGCTGCGGGGTGAGTTCGGCGTCCTCGCCCTGGTCGCGGAGGACGCCGAGCATCCGCCGCAGCTCCCCGAGCGCCTGGCGGCTGGTGTCGCCGATCAGCAGCAGCGCCTCGCGTCCGCGCTCGGGGGAGGCCTCGGCCGCGTAGGCGCCGCCGTCGGCGAGGGTGACGATGACGGACAGGTTGTGGCCGATGATGTCGTGCATCTCCCGGGCGACCCTGGTGCGCTCGGTGACGGCGGCCAGCCGGCTGCGCTGGTCGCGCTCGATCTCCAGCCGGGCCGCGCGTTCCCGCAGCCCGGCGAGCTGGGCGCGGCGGATCCGTACCGCGATGCCGAGGGCGACGGCCGCCGTCGCGGCGCTGAACAGGAAGAACAGCGCGTCGCCGACGGGCAGCCCGGAGGACACCTCCGCGGCGACCAGGGTGCTCGCCGCGGCCATGGCCGCGCACGCCCAGGCCAGGTGCCGCAGGCTTCCGTGCAGGGCCAGGCTGTAGAGGGCGACGAGCAGGGCGGCGTCGGCCCGCAGTGCCGCGCCCGTGGACCACTGGACGACGAAGACGGTCATGATGGCCGCGAACGCCGCCGTCGGGCGCCGCCGGCGCCACAGCAGGGGCAGGACGAGGCCCGCCTGGAGGGCGAGGGTCGCGGCCAGGGGCAGCCGGGTGAAGTGGATCCGGTGCTCGCGCGCGTGGTCGACGTCGCCGTGGAGGAGGTCCGGGAGGCCGAACATCAGGAGGACCATGACGACCACGGCGGTGTCCAGGACCCACGGGTCGGAGCGGTCGGCCTGCCGGATCCGCTGGCCCAGGCGGGCCAGGCGCGCGAAGGCCGGGTGGGAGGGGAGCGGGTCGGGCACGGGCGGCGGCGCGGACGGGACCGGTCCCCGGGTGTCGAGGTGGCTCACAGTCGTCACCTGTCGTACGAGGGAGGGGCGGGGCTGCGGCACCCGGTGGACCGGGTGCCGCACCGGAGTCTCTCAGACGTCGCTGCGCACGAGTCGCACCGCTGCGCCGGCCAGGGCGAGCACCGTCCACAGGAGGAAGACCGCCAGCCCGGCGGCGGGCGACAGGGTGGTCGAGTCGTGGTGCAGGGCGAACATCGCCTCGCCCGCGTGGCTGGGCAGGTACGGGCTGATGTGGCTCTGCCAGGAGGTGGGGAGCAGCGAGACGAGGCCGGGGACCAGCATCAGGGTGGCCACCAGGACGGAGATGCCGCCGGCCACGGAGCGCAGCAGCGCGCCCAGGGCGACGCCGATCACGCCGACGAGGGCGAGGTAGAGGCCCGCGCCGAGCAGTCCGCGGACGGCGCCGGCGCTGGAGAGGTCCATCGCCACGCGGGTGCCGGACAGGATGCCGCTGTCGGTGAGGAAGGCGACGAACACGCCGACGGTGCCGAGCAGCAGGGCGATCACCCCGTACACGGCCGCCTTGGACCAGAGGACCGGCAGGCGGCGCGGCACGGCGGCCAGGGTGGAGCGGATCATGCCGGTCGAGTACTCGCCGGCGGCGATCAGCACGCCGAGGACGCCGAGCGCGAGCTGGGCGAAGTTGGTGCCGAACAGGGACAGGCTCAGGGCGGTGGCGTCGGAGAAGTCCCGGTCCAGGTGCCGGCCGGAGTCGAGCCTGGACTTGAACTGGACGGCGGCGATCAGGCCGAACGCGACCAGGAACAGCAGGGCCAGGCCGAGGGTGATCCAGGTGGAGCGCAGGGACCACAGCTTGGCCCACTCCGAGCGCAGCACGCGGGCGGCGGTGACCTTGTAGACGGGGCGTTCGGGCCCGGGGCCGGCGGGCGTGGCGGTCTGGCTCGGTGCGAGGGTGCTCATGCCGCGCTCCTCGGGGTCTCGACAGTGGCAGTGGTGGTGGTGCCGTGGTACTCGACGGCGTCCCGGGTCAGGTCCATGAACGCCTGTTCCAGGGAGACCGTGCGGGTGGCGAGTTCGAACAGGGCGATGCCGTGCGAGGCGGCGGTCAGGCCGATCTCGCGGGCCGTGCGGCCGGTGACGAGGAGTTCCTCGGAGCCGGAGCGGCCGGAGATCTCCACGCCGGGGCCGGCGAGCAGGGTGCGCAGCCGGGCCGGGTCGGCGCTGGCCACCGTGACGGCGTCGCCGCCGGCCTCGCGGACCAGGTCCTGGACGGTGGTGTCGGCCAGCAGCCGGCCCCGTCCGACGATGATCAGGTGGTCGGCGACGAGGGCGACCTCGCTCATCAGGTGGGAGGAGACGAAGACGGTGCGGCCCTCGGCGGCGAGCGAGGTGAGGAGGTTGCGGATCCACAGGACGCCCTCGGGGTCGAGCCCGTTGACCGGCTCGTCGAGCATCACCGTCGCCGGGTCGCCCAGCAGGGCGGCGGCGATCCCGAGCCGCTGGCCCATGCCGAGCGAGAACGCCCCGGCCCGCTTCCGCGCCACCGACCGCAGGCCGGTCAGCTCGATCACCTCGTCGACGCGGCGGCGCGGGATGCCGTGGGTGTGGGCCTGCGCCATCAGGTGGTTGAACGCCGAGCGGCCGGGGTGGATCGACCTGGCCTCCAGCAGTGCGCCGACCTCCTGGAGCGGAGCGGCGTGCTCGGCGTAGCGGCGGCCGTTGACGCGCACCGAACCGCCGGTCGGCGCGTCCAGTCCGACGATCATCCGCATGGTGGTGGACTTGCCCGCCCCGTTGGGCCCGAGGAAGCCGGTGACCGTACCCGGCCGGACCGTGAAGTCCAGCCGATCGACGGCGGTCTTCTCCCCGTACCGCTTCGTCAGCTGGTGCGCCTCGATCATCGCTCACCCTCAACGTTCGTGGGCCGGGTCGTCCCGGCCGCCGGTACCTTCCACGCTAGGTTCGACGGCGCCGCGATCCGTGGTACCCGGGGCCGATCATCGCCGGGGCCGTAGTACCGGGGTACCGTGCGTCCGTCCGCCTCCTGGCTCAGCCCAGGCCCTCGCGCTCGGTCCGGGCTATGAAACTCAGTCCAGGCCCCGCCCCTGGCGGAACCGCTCGGTGAGGGCGTCCGGGGCGATGAGCGGGGCCGGGTAGTCGGCGTCGTGCAGCCAGGGGCGGTGGACGGCCGGGCCGGGCAGGTGGGCGAGCTCGGGGACCCATCGGCGTACGTAGTCGCCCGTGGGGTCGTAGCGGTCGGCCTGGCGCAGCGGGTTGAGGACCCGGTTGGGGCGGGTGTCGGTGCCGGTGCCCGCGACCCACTGCCAGTTGAGCTGGTTGTCGGCCACGTCCCCGTCGACCAGCAGCGACAGGAAGTGGGCGGCCCCGATCCGCCAGTCCAGGTACAGGGACTTGGTGAGGAAGCCCGCGGTCAGCAGGCGGGCCCGGTTGTGCATCCAGCCCTCCTCGGCGAGCTGGCGCATCCCGGCGTCGATGATCGGGTACCCGGTGCGGCCCTGCCGCCAGGCTTCGGCCTCGCGCTCGTCCCGGTGCCAGTGGTCGCCCCTGTCCCGGTAGTCGCGGTGGGCGGCGTCCGGGCGGGCGGCGAGCACCTGGTGGTGGAAGTCGCGCCAGGCGAGCTGCCGGACGAAGGCCTGCGCGCCCTCGCCGTCGTGCCGCAGGGCGCGCTCGACGAGTTCGGTGGCGGACAGGCAGCCGAAGTGCAGGTACGGGGAGAGCCGGGAGGTGGCGTCGGCGGCGAGGTCGTCGTGCACCCGCGCGTACGCGTCGACGTCCCAGCGCCGCCACCGCCGCCGGGCCGCGCTCTCGCCGCCGGGCGGCAGCGCGGGCGAGAGCGGCCCGGTGGGCTGGAGGCGCTCGCCGCCGATGCCGTCCGGGGTGTCGAGCGTCCGGGGCGCGCCCAGCACCGTGCGGTGGGGCGTCTGCTGCCAGGCGCGGTGGTACGGGGTGAAGACCGCGTAGTGGTCCCGGCCGGCCGGGGTGATCCGGCCCGCCGGGACGACCGTCAGCGAGGCGTCGTGGACGTGCAGGCGGTCGCCGAACACCTCGCGCAACCGTTCCTCCCGCCGGTGCGCGAAGGCGCTGACGCCCGCGGCGACGTGGACGGTGGCGGCACCGGCCTCGGCACCGGCACCGGCCTCGGCCTCGGCGGCGACCCTGGCCGTCTGCTCGGCGGGTTCGCCGCGGCGCACGACCAGCCGGGAGCCGATCCGGCGCAGCGAGGCGTCCAGGTCGGCGAGGCAGTCGGCCAGGAAGGCCAGCCGGTTGGGCGCGGCGAAGCCGGCGCCCTCGACGGCGGGGTCCAGGACGAACAGCGGGACGACCCGGTCGGCTGCGGCGCGGGCGGCGTGCAGCACGGGGTTGTCGTGCAGCCGCAGGTCCTGGGTGAACAGGGCGATCGATACGGTCACGGGTGGGCCTCGCAGGTGGTGCCGACGTCGGTGTCCCCAGCTTTCCACCCGGACGTCCGGAGCCGTCGGCGGTGCGACGCGGTACGACGAGGTGTGCCCACCGTGCGGCGTGGTGCGCTGGGGGCGCCGCGTGAGAGGCTCGCCCCCATGGAACAGCGCGTACTCGGCCGGACCGGCCGCCCCGTCTCGATCGTCGGACTCGGCACCTGGCAGCTCGGTGCGGACTGGGGGGACGTCCGGGAGGAGGACGCCCTCGCCGTGCTGGAGGCCTCGGTGGAGGCCGGCGTCACCCTCTTCGACACCGCCGACGTCTACGGCGACGGCCGCAGCGAGCGGCTGATCGGCCGCTTCCTGAAGGACCGCCCGGACGCCGGGGTGTTCGTCGCCACCAAGTTCGGCCGCCGGGTCGAGCAGCGGCCCGAGCACTACAACCTCGCCAACTTCCGTGCCTGGGCCGACCGTTCGCGGGACAACCTGGGGGTGGACCGGCTCGACCTGGTGCAGCTGCACTGCCCGCCGACGCCGGTCTACTCCTCGGACGAGGTGTTCGACGCCCTGGACACCCTGGTGGCGGAGGAGCGGATCGCCTCGTACGGGGTGAGCGTGGAGACCTGTGCCGAGGCGCTGACCGCGATCGCGCGCCCGAACGTCGCGAGCGTGCAGATCATCCTGAACGCGTTCCGGCTCAAGCCGTTGGAGCAGGTGCTGCCCGCCGCCGAGGCAGCCGGGGTGGGCATCCTCGCCCGGGTGCCGCTGGCCTCGGGGTTGCTGTCCGGCCGGTACGACGAGCACACCGTCTTCGCGGCGGACGACCACCGCACGTACAACCGCCACGGCGAGTCCTTCGACCAGGGGGAGACCTTCTCCGGGGTGGACTTCGCGACGGGCGTCGAGGCGGCGGCGGAGTTCGCCGCGTTCGCGCCCGAGGGGGTGAGCTCGGCGCAGGCGGCGCTGCGCTGGGTCACCCAGCAGCCGGGGGTGACGACGGTGATCCCCGGGGCGCGCAACGTGGCGCAGGCCCGGGCCAACGCGGCGGCCGCCGACTCGGCGCCGCTCCCGCCGGCCACCCTGGCCGCCGTGCGCGAGCTGTACGACCGGCGGATCCGGGCGCAGGTGCACGGCCGCTGGTGACCGGAAGCGGCGGCGGGCGCCGGTGAGGGGGCGGCGGCGTCAGGGCCGCCCGCCCCGCTGCCCGCTGTCCCGCCGCTCTTCCGCCCGCCGCTCCCCGTCCCGCTGCTCTCCGTCCCGTTGGGCCCGGGCCGGCGTGCGGTCGCCCTCCCCGGACCCGCGTCGGCGCAGGAACCACCAGACGGCGAGGGCGACGACGACGAACGCGCCGATCACCAGGGCGAGGACCCGGCCGACGGTGCCCTCGACCCGGGCGTAGGCGGCTCCGGCGAAGTAGCCGAGCAGGGTGAACCCGACGCCCCAGAGGAGCCCGCCGAGGGCGTTGAACAGGACGAAGCGGCGGTAGGGCATCCGGGACATGCCGGCCAGGGTGGGCACCATGGCGCGGAAGAAGGCGACGAACCGGCCGAAGAAGACGGCGGCCGGCCCGCGCCGGCGGATCAGCTCCTGCGCCTGGTCGACCCGGTTGGCGTGGCGCCGCATCGGGCGGGTGTCGAGGATCCTCGGGCCGAGGTGGCGGCCGATCTCGTAGCCGGCGGTGTCGCCGAGGACGGCCGCGCAGACCACGGCCAGGACGAGCCAGCCGACCGGGGCCCTGCCCTGGTGGGCGAGGAACCCGCCGAGGACGGCGGCGGTCTCGCCGGGGAGGAAGAAGCTGAAGAACAGGGCGTCCTCGGCGAACACGAGGGCCGCGACGACCACGCACACGACCGGGCCGGACAGGCCGCTCAGCCAGTCGGTGATCGAGTGCATCGGCCACCCCGTTCGGGATCGGCGCCCCTCTCCGCTCCAATGTAGTGCCTGCCGCCCGTCGGGGGCGCGGGGCGAGGTCGGCCGTCATGGCCGCCCCGATCCGGAGCGGGGCGACCACGTGGCCTACCGGTAGGCGGGTACCGGGCGGTCCGGGGCCGGGACCCGCGCGTCGCACCCGCTGCCGAGCCCTCGCGCGGCGCGCTTCACAGGTCGTTCCAGAACGAGCCGAGCAGGCCGGCCGTCTCCTCGGCGCGCTCGATCTGCGGCAGGTGACCGGTTCGCGGGAAGAGGTGGGTACGTGCCAGGGGCAGGGCGGACGCGGCGTTGAGGAGATGGCGGGCGGGGAGGATGCGGTCGTGGGTCCCCCAGACGACCAGCGTCGGGATGTCGAGCGCCGAGACCTCCGTCAGCAGCTCCGTCCGCCAGCCGGGACGTACGCCGCGCCAGGAACCGAGTTCGCGGGCCACCTGCCGCAGCGTGCGGGCGGCTCCTTCGCGGCGGGCGAGGGCGAGTGCGGCGGCTGTCCGTTCGGGGGTCGCGAAGGCCGGATCGTGGAAGAGGGAACGCTCCGCGAACTGTGCGTTCCCCTCGGTGGGGCGCAGGAGAAACCGCCAGAGCAGCGGCGGGTCGAGGACCCGTAGCGCCCAGGTGACCTCGCGGCCGAACCCGGCGCTGTTGAGCAGTGCCAGCGAGGACACGCGCGCGGGGGCCTGGACGGCGAGCCGCATCGCGATGGCACCGCCGAGGGAGTTGCCGACCACGTGGACGGCGGAGGTGAGGCCGAGTCGGTCGAGTGCCCGCTCGACGTGCCCGGCCAGCGAGGGGAGCCGGCAGTCCGGCAGGGGCTGGGACCGGCCGAACCCCGGGACGTCGATCGCGATGAGCCGGTGGCCGGGCAGGGCCGCCTGGAGCGGTGCCCAGTCCGCCAGGCTGCGGTCCAGGCCGTGCAGCAGGAGCACCGGGGGGCCGCTGCCCGTCGCGGCGTAGCGGACGGTGCGTCCCGCGACGTCGATGACGTCGGTGGGGGGTGTGGTGGCCGTCTCTGGTGGCATGTTCTGTCTCCTGGGTCGCGGTTCACGGGGCCGGGGTCACGTCGATGACCACGCCGTCGCGGGGGCCGTCGTCGCCGGGAAGGTCGGGCACGTGGCGTGCCAGGTCGAGGAAGAAGCGGTCGGCGTCGATGGCCGTCTCCGGCGGGTGGACGCCGGGGCGGCCACCGGTGCCGTCCAGCAGTTGCGCGAGCCCCAGCGCCAGGGGCAGGCCGGTCGCCTCCGCCATGTCGTCGATCAGCGCCGAGGCGCCGGGCGTGTCGGCGAGCCGGGCCAGGACGGTGACGCGGCGGCCGTCGCGGGTGCCCGTGGCGGCGGCGAAGAACGGGGGCAGTGAGCCGGGTCCCTTGCGGGTCATGGCACCCGCGGTGGCCCGCAGCGCGCGGCCCACCGTGGGCTTGGCGAGTGCGGCCGCCGCGGTCTCGTTGGTGAGTCTTCCGGCGTCGATGTCGCGGCGCAGGACGTCGAGGTAGGCGAGCGTGCCCGGGGTGACGACCATGAGGTTGGCGGCCTCGCCGGCCGGTCGGAAGCTGCGGTGCAGGGTGACCGGCTCGGGGTGGCCGACGGTGTAGGCCGTGCCGGTGCGTCCGGCGGACACGGAGAGCGCGACCGGCTGGAGCGGCCGCCGGTGGACGAGCCGTCCGCCGCTGACCATCGCGACCTTCCCGCTGATCTGCTCCATCCAGTGCACGGCGGCCGCGCTGGGGCGCCCGTCGGGGTCGCTGAGCTGCTCGTCGTCCCCACCGCCGCCGGAGACGTCGACGGGCCAGGCGGTGTACAGGTCCTGGACCTGGTCCAGGTGCCGGACGGCACGTGTGGCCAGCAGATTGCTGACACCGGGGCTGGCGCCCATGCCCACCACGGCACGGATCCCGGCGGCCCGGGCCTCCTCGTCCAGGTCGAGCATCCGCAGGGTCGGCTCCCAGTCGTCGCAGATGTCCAGGTAGTGGGTGCCGGTCGCGATCGCGGCCCGCAGCACGGTCAGGCCGAAGCGGTAGTACGGGCCGACGGTGTTGAGGACGGCGTCCGCGCCCTCCAGGGCGGCGTGCAGGGCGCGGCCGTCGGTGACGTCCACCGTCAGCGCCCGCATCGGCGCGCCACCCGTGCCGCCCTCGTCGAGCCGGCGCACCAGGGTCCGGGCCGCCTCCGGGTTCCGGTCGGCCACGACGATCTCGGTGACGCCGGTGAGTCCGGCGGCCACGCGTACCGCCACGGCGCCCATCGCTCCGGGGCCTCCGAGAGCCAGAATCCTCATTCGCCACTCCATCTATCGTGAGAGTTACGATCGTTATGTCTACGATAGCATTCAGTTCGAACAGTCTTCGGCCGGAGGGGAACCATGACCGACCCGCACACCACGAGCCCGGCCCCGCGCGAAGTGGCCGGCGCCTCACCCGGACACGCGTCCGTCGTCATCGTCGGCGCGGGATTCGCGGGCCTCGGCACGGCCATCCGGCTGCTGCGGGAGGGCCACCGCGACCTGCTGCTCCTGGAGCGGGCCGACGAGGTCGGCGGCACCTGGCGGGACAACGCCTATCCCGGCTGCGCCTGTGACGTGCCCTCGCGCCTGTACTCGTTCTCGTTCGCACCCAACCCCGCCTGGAGCAGGCGCTTCGCGCCCCAGGAGGAGATCGACCGGTACCTGAAGCACTGCGTCGGCCGGTACGGCCTGGCGCCCCACCTGCGGCTCGGCTGCGAACTGCGCCGCGCCACCTGGGACGCCGAGCGGCTGCGCTGGGAGCTGGACACCAGCACCGGACCGCTCAGCGCCGGGCTGCTGGTGATGGCCCAAGGGCCCCTCTCGGAGCCGGCCGTCCCCGCGCTGCCCGGTCTGGCCGGCTTCACCGGAGAGGCGTTCCACTCCGCCGGGTGGCGGCACGACCTGGACCTGTCGGCCAAGCGGGTGGGCGTGATCGGCACCGGCGCGAGCGCCGTCCAGTTCGTCCCCCACCTGCAGCGCACGGCCCGGCAGGTGACCGTCTTCCAGCGCACTCCGTCATGGATCGCCCCGCGCCGGGACCGGCCGGTACCGGCGTGGCAGCACCGCCTGTTCCAGCTGTCCCCGACGGCGCAGCGACTGGCGCGGGGCTGGGAGTACCTGGCACGGGAGGCGACGCTGCCGGCGCTGCTCGGCAACCGCGCCATGTCCGAGCTGGGGCGCCGGGAGGCCCTGGCCCATCTGCACCGCCAGGTCGAGGACCCCGAGCTGCGGTCCAAGCTGACCCCGGACTACGCGCTGGGCTGCAAGCGGGTCCTGCTCTCCGACGACTACTACCCGGCACTGGTGCAACCCAACGTCCGCGTCGTCACCGACCCGATCGCGGGCGTCGGGCCGAACTCGGTCCTGACCACCCCGCGCGGCGGCGGCCAGGCCGGACCCGGTGGCACCGCGTCCGCCGGCACCGCGCATCCGGTGGACGTCCTGGTCTTCGGAACCGGATTCCGGGTCACCGACGCCTCCTACGCGAAGCACGTCATCGGCAGTGACGGACGGTCCCTGGACGAGGTCTGGCAGGGCAGCCCGCAGGCACACCTCGGCACGACCGTCGCGGGATTCCCCAACCTGTTCCTGATGGCGGGACCCAACACGGGCGTGGGACACACCAGCCTCATCCACATGATCGAGTCGCAGATCAACTACCTCCTCAGCACCCTGCGGCTGATGCGGAGCCGCGGTCTGGGCTCCGTGGACGTGCGCGCGGAGGCGCAGCACGCGTACAACGCCGAACTGGAGGAGCGGATGGCCCCCACGGTCTGGGCCGCGGGCGGCTGTTCCGGCTGGTACCAGGACCGCACGGGCCGTGTCACCACCATCTGGCCCGCGTCGACCTGGCGGTTCCGCCGCCGGACCCGGGCCATCGACCCGGACGAGTACGTCCTGACGGCGCCGCGCGTCGCCCCGGACCGGTCCGGCTCCGACGGGCCCGTCCGCGCGGGCGCCGGTGAAGCGCAGCCGGGGTCATGACGGGTTCACACCGCCGCCGGGCGAACGGCTGTGCCCGCGGCCACCGGAGACTCCTGTCCTGGGAGACGTCGGTGGCCGCGCCCCGTACCCCCGCCGCCCGGCTCGTCGCCTTCGAGGCGTCGAGCACCCTGCTCTTCGCGGTGCCGATGCTGGTGGTCACCACGTCAGGCCGGCCCAGCGTGCCCGAATGGGCCCAGTTGCTGGGGCTCGCCCTGCTCCTCACGATGATCGCGGCGCTGGTGCACACGTGTCGGCTGACCACCGCCGAGGGGCTGCGGCTGGTCACCGGTGGGGCCGCCGGGCAGGGCGAGCGGGCGGCCGGGCGGCTGCGCCAACAGGCCGGAGCCGAGCGGCGGTTGGCGTGGCTGCTGGTCCTGTATCCGGCGGTGCTGGCGGTCCTGCTGCCCGTCCCCGACACCTGGGTGCGTTTCTGGTTCTGGTCCACGGTGCTGCTCGGCCTGTCCGCGATGCTCTCGCTCGGCTCGCTGCTGCGCGGCGCGGGCCACCCGGACCGCCGGCACGGAGGGACTTCCGACGCCCCCTGATCCGACGCCCCCTAATTCGGTTGACCCGGTCGCGCGGCCGCGCTGAACTTCGGGGGGCGCCAAACGAAGTGGCGCCGGCAACACGGGGAGGCAGCAGCACCACATGGAGATCCGTTCCACGACCGACCAGGACCTCGACGCGTTCGTCGCCACCTTCCACACCGCGCTGGGGCGCTTCTCGGACGCCCCCGGCGCGGACGGCGGCGGGGTCTGGTGGGCCGCGACCGAGATGGACCGCAACCTGCTCGCCGTGGCGGCGGACGGGCGGCCCGTCGGCACCGCCGGTGCGTACACCTTCGAACTCACCCTGCCCGGGCAGGTCGTCGTCCCGACCTCCGGGGTGACGGCCGTCGGCGTCCTGCCCACCCACCGGCGCCAGGGCGTGCTCACCGCGATGATGCGGCACCAGCTCGCCGAGCTGCGGGGCCGGGGAGAGTTCCTGTCGGTGCTGCTGGCCTCCGAGGCCGGGATCTACGGCCGGTTCGGCTACGGCCCGGCGACGTACACCCAGCGGCTGACGGTGCAGCGCCACCAGGCCGCCTTCGCCGCGCCCCGGGCGGTGCGCCTGGCGGCCGGGGCCCCGGCGGGCGGTTCGGTCGAGCTGTTCAAGCGGGCCGACTGCGGGCGGATCATCGAGGAGGTCTACGACCGCTACCGCCGCGCCCAGCCCGGCGCGCTGTCCCGGCCGCGCCGCTGGTGGGAGCTGGGCGCGGGCCAGGTGCCGACCGCCCCGACGGCGCGCCACGTCGCCGTCCACCGGGACGCCGACGGAACGCCGGACGGGTACGCCAGCTACTCGATGGACGGGGACACCCTGACGGTCGACGAGACCATCGCCGTCGACGACGCCGGCTACACCGACCTCGCCCGGTTCGTGCTCGGCCACGACCTGGCCGCCCAGGTCGTGCTCAAGCACGTCCCGGCGGAGCACCCGCTGCGCTGGCAGCTGGAGGACTTCCGCGCCGTCCAGCCGGGCGGCGAGACGGACTGGCTCTGGGTACGGCTGCTGGACGTCCCGCGCGCGCTGACCTCGCGTGGCTGGTTCACGGACGGCGAGCTCGTCCTGGACGTCGACGACCCGTTCCTCGGCGAGCACCACCGCCACCTGCTGACCGTCCGGGACGGGAAGGCCGAGTGCGTCCCGACCGACCGGGAGCCGGACCTCTCCCTGGACATCCGGGACTTGGGCGCGGTCTACCTCGGCGGCACCGCCCCGAGCGCGCTCGTCCGGGCCGGGCACGTCCTGGCCCACCGCCCCGGCGCGGCCGCCCTCGCCGACGCCCTGTTCCGCGCCGAGCGCACGCCGCACTGCCTGCACTGGTTCTGATCCGGCGGCCGCCACCTGCGACGAACACCGAACGCCGGTCCCCGCCC
>NZ_JBHVEU010000214.1:0-14987 GCF_042802075.1 Kitasatospora sp. NPDC057518 | reverse complement strand
GAGACAGGTGCTGTCCGGACGGTTCCGCGCGGCTCCGGGCGGGCGGCGGGGGCGCCATCGGCGCCGTCCCGGGGCCGACGCCGGCGGGGTCCGTGGTCGGGAGCAGTCGGTGGGGCAGGGAAGAATGCCCTACGACGAACAGGGCAGCGGAAGGTGGCAGGTCCAGTGGAACCTCGGATCATCGGCAGCGGCACGGACGAGCACCTCGCGGACCCCTTCGGGAGCGCCGCGCTGCGCCGGCGGGTGCTGGACGCCTGGGCCGCCTCGCCGTCCCGGTTCCGGGAGGACGCCAACGCCGAGGAGGAGCTGGCGCTCGGCGGCTACCGGGACCGCCTGGTGGTCGAGTTGGCGCAGAACGCGGCCGACGCCGCGGTCCGGGCCGGCCACGGCCCCGGCCGGCTGCGGCTGACCCTCGCCGACGGCGTGCTCGCCGCCGCCAACACCGGCGCCCCGCTGGACGCGGCCGCCGTCGAGTCGCTGTCCACCCTGCGCGCCTCCTCCAAGCGCGGCGAGGCGCCCGCCGTGGGCCGGTTCGGGGTCGGCTTCGCCGCCGTCCTCGCGGTCACCGACGAGCCCGCCGTGCTGGGCGCCGGCGGCGGGGTGCGCTGGTCGCTCGGGGAGGCCCGGTCGCTGGCCGGGGCCCAGCCCGAGCTGGCCGAGGAGCTGCGCCGCCGGGACGGCCACGTGCCGCTGCTGCGCCTGCCGTTCGCGGCCGAGGGCACCGCCCCGGAGGGCTACGACACGGTGGTCGTGCTGCCGCTGCGGGACGCGGCCGCCGAGGACCTGACCCGCCGTCTGCTGGCCGGGATCGACGACGCGCTGCTGCTCACCCTGCCCGGCCTGCGCGAGGTCGTGGTGGAGACCCCGGACGGCGTCCGGACGCTCACCCGGGACGCCGCCGAGACCCGCCCGGACGGCGTCACCGAGGTCACCGTCACCGACGACGCGGACGGCCGGCCGCGGCGGACGGTCTGGCAGACCGCCGGCGCCTCCGGCACGCTCGCCGCCGAGCTGCTGGCCGACCGGCCCACCGAGGAGCGCGCCCGCCCGTACTGGACGGTGACCTGGGCCGTCCCGGTCGGCGAGGACGGCGCCCCGCAGCGGCCCCGGATCGCCTCCGTGCTGCACGCGCCCACACCCAGCGACGAGCCGGTCGGCCTGCCCGCGCTGCTGATCGCCTCCTACCCGCTGGACTCCACCCGCCGGCACGTCGCCCCCGGCCCGCTGGCCGACTTCCTCACCGAGCGGGCCGCCGACAGCTACGCCGAGCTGCTGCGCGCCCGTGGCGCCGACCTCGGCTCGCTCGGCCTCGTCCCGGCCCCGCTCGGCCAGGGCGCGCTGGACAACGCGCTGCGCGCCGGGGTGCTCTCCCGGCTGCCCGACACGCCGTTCCTGCCGCACCCGGCGCCGGTCGAGGAGGGCACGCCCGCGCTGCGGCCCCGGGACGCGACGCTGCTGGAGGGCGCGGACGGCTCGGTGGTCGAGGCGCTCTCGCCGATCTTCCCCGGGCTGCTGCCGGCCGGCCTGGAGCGCCGTACCGAGCTGCGGGTGCTGAACGTGCGCCGGGTGCCGCTGGCCGAGGTGGTGGACCAGCTCGGCGGCCTGGACCGCGAGCCCGCGTGGTGGCGCAACCTGTACGCGGCGCTCGGCGCGGCCGACCCGGAGGCGCTCGGCGCGCTGCCCGTCCCGCTCGCCGACGGGCGGACGGTCACCGGGCCGCGGCGCGTCCTGCTGCCCTCCGAGGACGCCGACTGGGCGGCCTTTCCCGGCTACCCCGGTTCGCTCGCGGGCGCGCTCGCGGCGCTCGACCTGCGGCTGGCCCACCCCGAGGCCGCCCACCCGCTGCTGGCCAGGCTCGGCGCCGGCACCGCCACCCCGGCCGGGGTGCTGGACACCCCCGAGGCGCGGGCCGCCGTCGCCCGCTCCTACGAGCTGGCCGAGGACGACCTCGACGCGGCGCTCGAACTCGCCGACGCCGTCCTGGCGTTGGTGAAGGCCGCCGCCCCGGAGCCGGGCGCCCACCCCTGGCTGGCCCGGCTGGCGCTGCTCGACGACGAGGGCGAGCCCGCCCGGGCCGGCGAACTCGTGCTGCCCGGAAGCCCGTTCGCCGCGCTCGCCCGCGAGGAGGACGCCGGCTGGGTGGACGACGAGCTGCTGGAGCGCTGGGGGTCCGAGGTGCTCGCCGCGGTCGGCGTGCTGGCCGACTTCGTGCTGGTGCGCGCCGAGGACGTGGTGCTCGACCCGGACGACCTGGAGCGGCTCGACCCGACCGTCCCCGCCGACCGCGCGGCCGGCGGCCACCCCACCGGCCTGCTGGACGAGGCGCCGGACGGGCTCGCCGAGTGGGCCGAGGACGCGCTGGAGGCGCTGCAGGCCGACGAGGCGGTCGGCGTCCCGCCGGTCGCCGCCGAGCTGCTGGCCGTGCGCGACCTCGACCTGGTGGACGACGACGCCTGGCCGGAGGCGCTCGCCGCGCTGGCCCGCCCGCCGTACCGGGAGGCCGTGGTCGGCCCGGTGCGCACCCTGCTGCCGGACGGCTCGTACGCCGACCTGCCGCCGTACACCGCCTGGTGGCTGCGCGACCACCCGGTGCTGGCGGGCCGTGAGCCGGCCGGCCTGCGCGCCGCCGGGGCCGACCCGCTGCTGCGCGGCCTGTACGACGAGGCCCGCACCACCCTGGACGAGCAGTTCCTGCACGCGCTCGGGGTGCGCACCACGCTGGCCGCGCTGCTCGCCGAGCCGCACGGGCCGGACGAGGTGCTGGACCGGATGACCGACCCGGACGCCGAGGTCGGCCACCGCCAGCTGCACGGCATCCACACCGCGCTGGCCTGGGTGGACCGGGAGCGGATCGAGCCGCTGGACGTGGTGCGGGCGCTGCCGCCGATGGACCCGGAGACCGGGCGCCGGCCGGCCCACACCGTGGTGGTGGACGCCACCGAGGCGGTCGTCGCCGACGCCCCCGACCTGGTCCAGCTGCTGCACCCGTACCCGCTGCTGCCGGTCGCCCCGGCGCTGGCCGCCGACCTCGCCGAGCGGCTGCACGTGTCGCTGGCCAGCGAGGTGGCGGGCGGCCGGGTGCTGTCCGAGGGCGTGCTGCACCGGGTCCCGGCGGTGGTGCGGGAGCTGCTGCCCGGCTGCCCGGTCGCCTACGAGGAGCACGAGGAGCTGCTGGTCGTCGGGCCGGACGGCGGCGAGGCGGCGGTGGACTGGCGCTGGGACACCGGGGCGGACACCCCGGAGCCGCCGTACGACCCGGAGCTGGCCGAGGCCGGCGACGAGGACGACGAGTTCGAGGTCCCGCCGGTGCCCGGCCTGCTGCACGCGGCCACCCCGGAGGGCCTCGCCGCCGGGCTGGCCTGGTCGGTCGGGCAGTGGCACCGCCGCTTCGAGGTGCTGGCCGCGCTCAGCGAGCCCGACCGCGCCTACGAGCTCTCGGCCGCCCGGGACTTCGAGGGCTGAGCCCCGCGGCGCGCACCGGTCGGCCGGTCGGTGCGCGCCCGCAGCCGCCGGTAGACGGCGGTGGTGGCGGTCAGCCAGACCGCGCCGAGCGTCACCAGCGCGGCGGTCCGCAGTGCCGGTGTGGGCCGGACGGTCAGCCCGACGCCCGCCATCGCCAGGGCGGCCAGTCCGGCCGCCGCCAAGCCGCCCAGGAAGGCGATGAACGCCTCCAGGTCCCCACCCCTGCGTGCCATTCGGCACCCCCTTCCGGGGTCATCATCGGGTGTGCGCGGGGGGCTTGTCACGCGGTGGCGCGGCCGGCCGGCGGCTCCGTCACTCCATGCCGCGGCGCTTCATCACGCGCCAGGCGATCTCCAGGGCGATGCCGCAGACCACCGCGACGGCGACGCCCGTCAGCGGGTCGCGGTAGCCGACCAGGGAGAGGTCGAAGAACGACTTCAGCGGGGGCACCAGCAGGACCAGGGCGAACGCGCCGCCCATGGCGCCGATCAGCAGCAGCCGCCACCAGTTGTACGGGCGGGCGACGATGGCGAGGACCCAGATGGCGATCAGGAAGAGCGTCAGGGTGGCCACGCTGGTGTCGGCCTTGAGGTCGGTCGCGTGGTCGGTGCGGGCGAGCGTGTAGGCAACGAAGGTGCCGGTGCCGGCGATGGCGCCGCCGGGGACCGCCAGCCGCAGCACGCGCTTCACGAAGCCGGTGCGGGCCCGCTCGTTGTTGGGGGCGAGGGCGAGGAAGAAGGCCGGGATGCCGATGGTCAGCGAGGACAGCACGGTGGAGTGCCGGGGCAGGAACGGGTACGGCGAGTGGGTGAAGATCACCAGGAGCGCCAGCAGGACCGAGTAGACGGTCTTCACCAGGAAGAGTGAGGCGACCCGCTCGATGTTGCCGATCACCCGGCGGCCCTCGGCCACCACCGACGGCAGCGAGGCGAAGGAGTCGTTCAGCAGCACGATCTGGGCGACCGCCTTGGTGGCGTCGGAGCCGGTGCCCATCGCCACGCCGATGTCGGCGTCCTTGAGCGCGAGCACGTCGTTGACGCCGTCTCCGGTCATCGCCACGGTGTGGCCGCGGGACTGCAGCGCCCCGACCAGCTGGCGCTTCTGCTGGGGGGTGACCCGGCCGAAGACGCTGGTCCGGTCGGCGGTCTCGGCGAGCTGCTCCGGGTCGGTGGGCAGGGAGCGGGCGTCCAGCGGGTGGTCGGCGCCGGGCAGGCCCAGGTGGCCGGCCACCGCGCCGACCGAGACCGCCGAGTCGCCGGAGATGACCTTGGCCCGGACCCGCTGGCCCTCGAAGTAGCGCAGGGTCTCGGCGGCGTCCGAGCGCAGCCGCTGCTGGAGCACCACCAGGGCGAGCGGGGTGAGGCCGGCCGCCGGGTCGGGGGAGTCCAGCGGGACGGGGGTGCGGCCCAGCAGCAGCACCCGCAGGCCCTGGGCGCCCAGTTCGTCCACCTCGGCCAGGGCCGGGTGCCCGGCGGGCAGCAGCACGTCGGGCGCGCCGAGCAGCCAGCTGGCCTCGCCGCCCTGCGGCTCCAGCAGCTGCACGCCGCTCCACTTGCGGGCGGAGGAGAAGGGCATCGCCTCGATCACCCGCCAGCCGTTCCGGCCGGAGGCGGCGCCGTCGTCGCCGCGCCCGTACGCGTCGATGACCGCCTGCATGGACGGGTTGGGGCGGGCGTCGGCGCCGGCCATCACGGCCAGCGCGTGTTGGACGGTGTCCTTGTCGACGGCGGCGGGCTCCCCGTCGGAGAGCACCCGCAGGTCGACCACGTCCATGCCGCCCTCGGTGAGGGTGCCGGTCTTGTCCAGGCAGACGGTGTCCACCCGGGCCAGGCCCTCGATCGCCGGGAGCTCCTGGACCAGGCACTGCTTGCGGCCGAGCCGGACCACGCCGATCGCGAAGGCGACCGAGGTCAGCAGCACCAGGCCCTCGGGGACCATCGGCACGATGCCGGCCACCATGCGCCGGACGGCCTCGCGCCAGTCCCGGCCCTCGACGGCCAGCTGGCTGATGATCAGGCCGAGGGCGGTGGGGATCAGCAGGTAGGTGATGATCCGCAGGATGCTGTCGATGCCGGTGCGCAGCTCCGACTTCACCAGGGTGAACTTGCTGGCCTCCTCGGCGAGCTGGGCCGCGTAGGCCTCGCGGCCGACCTTGGTGGCGGTGAACGCGCCGGCGCCGGCCACCACGAAGCTGCCGGACATCACCTGGTCGCCGGGCTGCTTGAGGACCGGGTCGGGTTCGCCGGTGAGCAGCGACTCGTCGATCTCCAGGCCGTCCGCCTCGGTGACCTCGCCGTCCACGATCACCTTGTCGCCGATGCCGAGCAGCACGGTGTCGTCGAGGACGATCTCGGAGACGCCGACCTGCCGGGCGGTGCCGTCCCGGCGGACCTGCGGGCGGGCCTCGCCGATCAGGGCCAGGCTGTCCAGGGTCTTCTTGGCGCGCAGCTCCTGGATGATGCCGATCGCCGTGTTGGCCACGATGACCAGGCCGAACAGGCCGTCCTGGATCGGACCGACGATCAGGATGATCCCGAACATCACGCCGATGATCGCGTTGAAGCGGGTGAAGACGTTGGCGCGGACGATCTCCCGGGTGGACCGGCTGGACCGTACGGGGACGTCGTTGACCTGGCCCCGGGCGACCCGTTCGGCGACCTCGGCGGTGGTCAGGCCGCCGCGTCGGCCGGGCAGCAGGCCGAGGGGGTGGGCTCCGTCCGGGCGGTCTCCGTCGGCCGGCTGCTCTTCCGCCGGCTGGGCAGGCTGCGTCATGGCACCGACTCTACGGGCGCCTTATGTCCGGTGCGTGCTACTAAAGGACTATTCAGTCCGACCGGGTGGCCGGGTCCTGGCCGTCGTCGCCGGTCGTCCGTTCGGCCGTGTGCGCGGCCGCCTCGGCGGCTTCGGCGGCGCGGCCGCGGGCGATCGCGTCCCGCCGGGCGCGGCAGTACCAGAGGCCGATCAGGCCGAGCAGGCCGCCGGAGAGGCAGATCCACGGCCAGGTGCCGTGGCCGTGCGCCGAGAGGCTGCCCTGGAAGGGGAGCAGGGCGAGGAAGGCGATGAACCACAGCACCGTGCCGCCGCCGACGATGGCGACGTCGTTGGCCTCCAGCGGAGGGGGCGAGGGGTGCAGTGGCGTCTTGGGCATGGGGCCTAGCGTACGGTGCGGTGGGGCGGCTGCGCGGGTGCCGTGACCCCGCGCGGGCTCTACGCGCGAAGATAGCGCGTGTGCGATCGGGAAACGATACTTGAGGCCCTGCGCCCGGCCACCGTCGCCCCGGGCGTTCCCACCCCCTCCTCAGCTCCCCCACAGAGGACGCACGCATGCCTGTGGTCCAGCCGACCACCGAGTCGCCCGAACCCGCCGACGCCGCGCCGCAGCCCCCCACGAGCGCCGTCGACCGCTTCTTCCGGATCAGCGAGCGGGGCTCCACCCTGCCGCGCGAGATCCGCGGCGGTGTCGCCACCTTCTTCACCATGGCGTACATCCTGGTGCTGAACCCGATCATCCTGGCCAGCGGCACGGACGTCACCGGGGCTCACCTGAACAGCGCCCAGCTGGTCACCGCCACCGCCCTCACCGCGGGTCTCACCACCCTGCTGATGGGCGTCATCGGCAACGTCCCGATCGGCCTGGCCGCCGGACTCGGCGTCAACACGATCGTGGCGCTCCAGCTCGCCCCCAAGATGACCTGGCCGGACGCCATGGGCATGGTCGTGCTGGCCGGTTTCGCGATCATGCTGCTGGTCGCCACCGGGCTGCGCGAGCGGGTCATGAACGCCGTCCCGCTCGGCCTGCGCAAGGCCATCGCGATCGGTATCGGCCTGTTCATCAGCCTGGTCGGCCTGGTCGACTCCGGCTTCGTCAGCCGCATCCCGGACGCCGCCCACACGACCGTCCCGCTCCAGCTCGGCGGCAACGGGCACCTGCTCGGCTTCCCGGTGCTGATCTTCGTGATCGGCCTGGTGCTCACCCTGGTCCTGCTGATCCGCAAGGTGCCCGGCGCCATCCTGATCAGCATCGCGGTCTCCACCGCGCTCGCCGCGGTCATCGACAAGGTGGCCGACGTCCCGGCGCTCAAGTGGGGCCTCACCGTCCCGACCTGGCCGGGCAACCCGGTCTCCGCGCCGGACTTCGGCCTGGTCGGCAAGGTCAGCCTGTTCGGCGGCTTCGAGAAGGTCGGCGTGCTGACCGGCCTGCTGTTCGTCTTCACCGTGCTGATGTCCTGCTTCTTCGACGCGATGGGCACCATCCTCGGCGTGGCCGACGAGGCCCACCTGCTGGACGAGAAGGGCGACCTGCCCGGCATCAACAAGGTCCTGATGGTCGACGGCATCGCCACCGCGGCCGGCGGCGCCACCTCGGCCTCCGCCAACACCTGCTTCGTCGAGTCCACCGCCGGCGTCGGCGAGGGCGCCCGGACCGGCTTCGCCTCGATCGTCACCGGCCTGCTCTTCGTGGTGGCGCTCTTCCTCACCCCGCTCGCCACCATGGTCCCGGCCCAGGCCGCCACCCCGGCCCTGATCACCGTCGGCTTCCTGATCCTGGCTAACTCGATCAAGGAGATCGACTGGGCCGACTACACGATCGCGATCCCGGCCTTCCTGACCATCGTGATGATGCCGTTCACCTACAGCATCACCAACGGCATCGGCATGGGCTTCATCGCCTTCTGCGTGCTGCGCCTGGCCGCCGGCCGCGGCCGCGAGGTCCCCGTCCCCATGTACGCGGTGGCGTCGGTCTTCGCCTTCTACTACCTGATGCCGGCCTTCGGCCTGCTCTGACGGCCCCCGCCGGTTCTCCGACGGCCCTGTCCTCCCGCTCGGGAGGGCGGGGCCGTCGGCATTCGCCGCAGCGGGGCTTCACACCTTCGGGTTGTTCTGCGGACGGGACGGTCGTGGCGCCTTGCCGGCGAGGGAGGTTCCCGGCTAGGGGCGCGGACCCATGACCGCGGACCCATGACCTGAAAGGAACCAGTCGTGAGCCGTACAACGGCTGCCGCGGTGATCGGCGGCGCAGTCCTCGCTCTGACCATGACGACGGCCCCGGCCGCCTCGGCGCAGCCCGAGGGCCGGGTCGGGCAGATCCAGAACCTCCACTTCGGGCGGTGTCTCGCGGTGAACCCCGACCAGACCGTCGGGCTGGGCCCGTGCGTCCCCGTGCCGCCGTTCCTCTGGGACGTCCCGCGCGAAGGGACGGGGCAGATCCGCAGCCTCGCTGCGAACGCGTGCCTGACGGACGTGGACACCAGCAACCCGTGGGGCCACGCCGTACTCCTCCCGTGCACCGGCGACCTGCGCCAGGTGTGGGAGACCTTCGACTACGACGGTCCGTTCATCAAGAACGTCCTCACCGGCCGGTACCTGAAGGCCAACGACTCCGAGGGCGTCTACGTCGGCAGTCGGACCGGGTCCCACCCGGAGTGGGCCGTCCTCTGACGGACGGCGCCGGGCCGTGCCCGTGGGGCCGGCGGTGGTCGGGCAGTCGACCGCCGCCGGCCCCTTCGCGCGCCGGGGGCGGGTCAGTGGACGCAGAACTCGTTGCCCTCGGGATCCTGCATGACCGTCCAGGCGCCGCCGGGCTCGTCGACGTGGCGGAGGGTGGTGGCGCCGAGGGCGGTGAGGCGGGCGACGGTGGCCTCGCGCTCGCCCGGGCCGGGGTGGACGTCGAGGTGCAGGCGGTTCTTGCCCTGCCGGGGCTCGGGGACGGCCTGGAACAGGACGCGGCGGCCGAGGCCGGTGTCCGAGGCCGGGTCGAACGGGTCCTCGGGGTGGCGGACGGCGGCCAGGGAGCGCCAGGCCGGGTGGCCGTCCACCTCGGTGAGGGCCTCCGGGCCGACCGCGCCGGCGGCGAGCAGCCGGGTGATCAGCGCGCCGTGGTCCTCCAGCGTGTACTCCAGGGCGGCGGCCCAGAAGGCGGCCTGGCGGTGCGGGTCGGCGCAGTCGATGACGAGCTTCCAGTGCAGCGGCATGTAACCGTTTCTACCGGTTACCCGGGGGTCGGGCAATGGCCCGCCGTCAGAAGTTGTCAAAAAGGCGCCCGTGTAGGCCAGTTGGCGGTGGGAATACTGGCTGGACGGAGAAGGGGGAGGGGACTCGACCGATGGTGCAACAGGATCCGCCGGGGGGCGTCGAGGCGCAGCTGCTGCCGGAGCTGTTCTGGACGACGGACAAGGCCTCGCTGGACGGCCAGCGGGAGACGCTGCGCTGGTACCGCGGCCTGATCGCGATGCTGGTGGTCGCCGCCGTGATCGGGTCGTTCCCCGACCCGGACGACAAGAACGCCCTCGACATCTGGCCGCTGTTCTCGGTCGCCGCCTTCCTGGTGGCCGGCTACTTCTGGTCCCGGCTGCGCCGCGGCAACCCGCAGGGACGCTGGTACCAGGCCCGGGCGGCGGCCGAGTCGGTCAAGACGCTGGCCTGGAAGTACACCGTCCGGGCCCGGCCGTTCGACGGCGCGGCCGAGTCCGAGGACACCGACCGCGGCTACCTGCTCCAGGTCGAGGACGTGCTGCGGGCCTTCGAGGACCCGGAGATCGTGCCGCCCGGCAGCGTCGCCGAGATCACCCCGGAGATGCGCCGGCAGCGCGCCGAGAGCCTGACCGCCCGGCGCACGCTCTACCTGCGCACCCGGGTCGAGGGCCAGCGCACCTGGTACCGCTCCCGGGCCGAGGCCTGCGACTCGCAGGCGGTCTCCTGGGGGCTCGGCGTCGCGGTGCTGATCATCGTCGGTGCGGCGGCGGCCATCGCCCAGGCCACCGGCGCGCTGCCGGTGCACGTCTTCGGCGCCACCTCGGCCGCGGCCGCGGCGATCATCGCCTGGACGCAGCTCAAGCAGCTCGGCCCGCTGGCCGCCGCCTACCAACTGGCCGCGCGGGAGCTGGAGAACGTCGGCAACCAGCTGTCCGACCTCGACCTCAAGGCGCCGGACGCCGAGGCCCGTTGGGCCCGGCTGGCCGCCGAGGCGGAGGACGCGGTCTCCCGGGAGCACACCACCTGGCGGGCCCGCCGGGCGTTCCCGCGCTGAGCCGGGCTCGCGGGACGGACGGGGGCGGGAGCGGCGCAGAGTACTCGACCGGAGCGGGGACTTGGGGAGATCCGGCGAAACGCGGGGTGCGGGTGTGCGGGGTGCGTGAGAGTAGGGCGCCCAGGTGCGGACCGTAATCGTTACGTGTCCATGCCCTGGTTTCATCGCCTGCGCGCGACCCCAGTTCCCGCCGGAGGCCCTCCTTGCGCATTCTCCTGATCGCCAGCGCGTTCAACAGCCTGACCCAGCGCGTCCACACCGGGCTGCGCGAGCGCGGCCACCAGGTCGCCGTCCAACTCGCCCTCGGTGACGAGCAGATGAGGGCGGCGGTGGTCCGCACCGACCCCGAGCTGATCATCTGTCCGATGCTCACCAAGGCCGTCCCGCAGGACATCTGGTCCACCCGGACCGTCCTGATCGTCCACCCGGGGCCCAAGGGCGACCGCGGCCCCTCCTCGCTCGACTGGGCGATCACCGAGGGCGCGGAGCGTTGGGGCGTCACCGTGCTGCAGGCCGTCGAGGAGATGGACGCCGGCGACATCTGGGCGTCCGTCGAGTTCCCCGTCCCGGCCTGCGGCAAGAGCGAGTTGTACCGGGGCGAGCTCGCCGACGCCGCCGTCGAGGCCGTCCTGCTGGCCGTCCAGCGGTACGAGGGCGGGCTGTTCACCCCCGAACCGCTGGACTACGCCCGGCCGGACGTGCACGGCGAACCGCGGCCCCCGCTGCGCCAGGAGGCCCGCCGGATCGACTGGGAGCGGGACGACACCGCCACCGTGCTGCGCAGGCTGCGCGCCGCCGACTCCCAGCCCGGCGTGCTGGACGAGCTGTACGGACGGGAGTTCTTCCTGCACGGCGGCCACCCCGAGGACGAGCTGCGCGGTCCGGTGCCGGGCGCCGTGCTGGCCACCCGGGACGGCGCCATCTGCCGGGCCACCGTGGACGGCGCGGTGTGGATACCGCAGCTGCGCCCGCGCCGCACCCCCGGCGGGCCGGCCACCTTCAAGCTGCCGGCCGCCACGGTGCTCGCCGACGAGCTGTACCGGGTCCGCGAGGTGCCGGTGAGCCCGGAACGGGCGAGCGGCCGGGACACCTGGTCGGAGCTGCGCTACCACGAGGAGGGCGAGGTCGGGTTCCTCGAATTCGCCTACGCGGGCGGGGCGATGAGCACCGACCAGTGCCGCCGGCTGCTCGCCGCCTACCGGGAGGCGGCCGAGCGGCCGACCTCGGTGCTGGTGCTCGGCGCGCCCCGGGACTTCTTCTCCAACGGCATCCACCTCAACGTCATCCAGGGCGCGGCCTTTCCGGCGCTGGAGTCCTGGGAGAACATCAACGCGATGGACGACGTCGTCGAGGCGGTGCTGACCACGACGGACAAGGTGACGGTGGCGGCCCTGGCCGGGAACGCGGCGGCCGGCGGGCTGATGGCGGCGCTCGCCGCCGACGAGGTGTGGTGCCGGGACTCGGCGGTGCTCAACCCGCACTACCGGCTGATGGGCCTGTACGGCTCCGAGTACTGGACGTACACCCTGCCCCGCCGGGTCGGCGCCGAGCAGGCCGGGCGGCTCACCGCCGAGGCGCTGCCGGTCGGCGCGGACCACGCCCGCCGGATCGGCCTGGTGGACCGTACGGTCGGCGGGGACGCGGCCGGGTTCCGCCGCTGGGTGGCCCGGGAGGCGGCCCGGATCGCCGCCTCGCCGGAGCTCACCGGGCGGCTGGTGGACAAGAAGCGCCGCCGCGCGGCCGACGAGGAGGCCAAGCCGCTGGCCGAGTACCGGGCGGAGGAACTGCGCCGGATGCACGCCGACTTCTACCGGGCGGGCGAGCCGTACCACGCGCTGCGGCGGGACTTCGTGCACAAGGTCTGTCCGGTGGCCACGCCGGAGCACGTGGCGGGGCTGCTCGGGCGGCCGGCTCAGTCGTAGGCGGACCGCGTAGCGGTACGCGGCCCGCGCGGTCGTAACGGCCCACGCGGGCAAAGGGGTTCGCGCGGGCTGGCCGAGCTGTGGCGGGTCGCGCGTCGTACGGGGAGGGTAGGAGCGGGACGGGCGGCGCCCGGCCGGGGTGGGGGGCCCGGCCGGACGCCCGCTCGGGCCCCGCTCCCGTACCCGGCGTCAGTGCCGGGCCGCCCCGCCCAGCGGCTGTCGCCGCTGCGGGACGAACTGGCCGTCCGGGTCGCCCGGGGTGCGCGCGGCCCGCGGGGGCAGCGGGGCGGCCGGACCGGCCAGCAGGGGTTGGGAGTCGGGTCGGCTCGGGGAGACGGCGAAGGCCAGTGAGCCGAAGAAGACGTAGCAGCCGAGCCCGACCCCGAGCGGGAAGATGAACTGGAGCGCCATCACGCCGCCTTCGGTGGAGCGTGAGAAGTCCAGCTGGACGGAGAGCGCCGCCATGCCGGTGTAGTGCATCGCGCAGACCGCCACGCCCATCACCGGCGCCGCCGCCAGGACGGCGAGCGTGCCCCGGATGTTCAGCGCGGCCCAGAGCGCGGCGGTGGCGGCGACCACGGCGATGGCCACCGAGGCCGCCACGACGGTCCGGTCGTAGCCGAGCCGGCCGGGCAGGACCATCGCGGCCATGCCCAGGTAGTGCATCGCGGCGACCCCGAGGCCGGTGGTCAGCCCGCCGACCAGCAGGGCCGGGGCGCGGCGGCGCCAGTACCCGACGGTGAAGAGCCCGATGCCGACCACGGCGACGGCGACCAGCAGGCTGAGCACGGTGAGCAGGGGCCGGTAGCTGATCTCGGCACCGGTCACGGAGAAGCCGAGCATCGCGATGAAGTGCATCGACCAGATCCCGGCCCCGAGCGAGGTGGAGGCGAACAGCAGCCAGACGACCCGGGTGCGGCCCTGGGAGACGAGCGCCCAGCGGGCGCTGCGCAGCGCGACGAAGGCGCCGAGGCAGGCGACGAAGTACGAGACCGCCGGGGTCACCCAGCCGTGGTCGGCATGGTGGATCGCACCCAAGAGAGCTCCCTGGACGAGGGTTGAGGGCACCGGGGCGCGGGAGGGCGCGGCTGGTCGGGGAAGGCGCGCGGCGAACGGGCACCGGAGCGGGAACGCCGTCCCGCGGGGAGGAGCCTGGAGTGTGGTGCCCCTGACAAGGGGGAGATTAGCCATCGACCGGCAGTCGCACAATGTTCGCGTTTTTCGTGAAGTCCCAGGTCAGGATGGGCCTTTACGCGGCCTGCATGATCCCGGCACCAACCCCTGACACCGCCTGCGCACCGTCCCCGGCCGCCTTTGGTGCTTACTCCAAGGGGGCTAGCCCGAACGGGTGGCCGGCCGGGTCGATCAGCACCCGCAGCGTGCGGCCGTGCTGATAGGCGGGCTCGGTGGCGCCGAGCGCGAGGGCCTTGGCGGTGGCCTCGTCCAGGTCGTCGACGTAGAAGTCGAGGTGGAAGTGCTTGCTGCCGTCCGGCTCCGTCCACGGCTCCGGCCGGTAGCCGGTCACCCGTCCGAAGCCCAGCGGGCTGCCGCCCTCGGGGTTGTCCAGGATGGCGAAGTGGTCGTCCGCGTGCCTGGTCTCCCACCCCAGCAGTTCGCCGTAGAACGAGGCCAGCGCGACCGGGTCGGCGCAGTCGATGGTGACCATGGCGAGCCGGCCGAAGCCGGTGTCGGCGGGCCCGGTCGGCCCGGTCGGCTGGGGCTGCTCGGACGACCGGGGCCGGTCGGACCGTTCGGACGACTGCGGCCGTCCGGACGGCTCGGACCGCTCGGACCGCTCGGTGGCGAGGTCGGACATGGCAGGTCGGCCCTTCTGGGAGTCGAGAGCTGGGGCCCATCACCAATATGGCACCGGGGTGACCCTCCGGCACGGCGGCGGATCTCATTTTCCTTAGCGAGAGTAATGACGTAAGCTAAAGAGATGCCCGAGATGTCCGAGCAGGACCTCGCAGCGATCAGTCAGCTGCGATCGTCCACGATGCGCCTCTCCCGACGACTCAAACACCAGAGGGTGGAGGAGTCGCTGAGTCCCACCGAGATGGGAGTGCTGGGCACCCTCGCCCGGTGCGGGAAGGCGACGCCGGGTGAGCTCGCCCGGAAGGAGCACGTGCAGCCTCCTTCGATGACCAGGATCGTCGCGATGCTGGAGGAGAAGGGGCTGGTGCGGCGCGAACCGCACCCCGAGGACCGCCGACAGGTGGTCGTCAGCAGCACCGAGCAGGCCGAGACGATCCTCGCGGAGAGTCGTCGGCGCCGGAACGTCTGGCTCGCCGAGCTCGCCCAGGGGCTCGACGAGGAGGAGTGGGCCGTCCTCAGGGAGGCCGCGCCCGTGCTCTACAAGCTCGCACACCTGTAGCCGTACACCCGCGGTCCGTACGGCCGCAGCTCGTACACCTCTGAGGCACACCGACCCCGGCCGGCCGCCGGGAGAACAAGGAGCCCGCATCACCGCAGGACCGACCACCGACACCAGGAGCGCGACGGCCACCGCCATGGCCGTCGCGCCGCGCGGGGAGACCAACCTGACACCCACGGCCGCCGCCCGCCCCGCCCTCCGC
>NZ_JBHVEU010000213.1:0-14997 GCF_042802075.1 Kitasatospora sp. NPDC057518 | reverse complement strand
TCCTTTGACCTCGCCGCAGGCGCGTCCCATCAGGTGTTCTGCAACCTGCCAGACATCACCAAGCTGACGACGAACACGGTGACGGCCTCCTTCCCCGGCCCCGGCGGAACACCCATCACCACACCACCCTCCGAAGCCAGTGCCGACGTTCCGTCCCTGGTCATCAACAAGGAGGTCTGCACCTCGACCAACCCGGCCGACTGCGGTGACGGCGGTGCAGGCCCGTGGGCGAAGACCACCACCCTGGCGCCGAATGGGACGGCGTACTGGCGGATCACGGTGACCAACAACGGCACGGTCAACCTGACCGGCATCACCCTCACCGACGCCGTCACACCGTCGTGCGTGACGGCCGCCGGCTCCTTTGACCTCGCCGCAGGCGCGTCCCATCAGGTGTTCTGCAACCTGCCAGACATCACCAAGCTGACGACGAACACGGTGACGGCCTCCTTCCCAGGGCCCGGTGGCACCCCGATCACCACACCGCCCTCCGAGGCGAGCGTTGACGTTCCGTCGCTGACGATCAACAAGGAGGTCTGCACCTCCGCGAACGCCGCTGACTGCGGTGAGGGCGGCGCGGGACCGTGGGCCAAGACCACCACCGTCGCGCCGAACGGCACCGCCTACTGGCGCATCACCGTCACCAACAACGGCACGGTCAACCTGACCGGCATCACCCTCACCGACACGGTCACGCCGTCGTGTGTCACAGCTGCTGGCACCTTCGACCTGGCGGCAGGCGCCTCCCATCAGGTGTTCTGCAACCTGACGAGCGTCACCCAGTCGACGACGAACACGGTGACGGCGTCCTTCCCCGGCCCCGGCGGCACACCAATCACTACACCGCCCTCCGAGGCGAGCGTCGACGTCCCGTCGCTGACGATCAACAAGGAGGTCTGCACCAGCACCAACCCGGCCGACTGCGGTGACGGCGGCGCCGGCCCCTGGGCCAAGACCACCACCCTCACCCCGAACGGCACCGCCTACTGGCGCATCACGGTGACCAACAACGGCCCCGTCAACATCACCGGCATCACCCTCGCCGACTCCGTGACGCCGGCTTGTGTCACGGCTGCCGGATCGTTCGACCTCGCGGCAGGTGCCTCCAAGCAGGTCTTCTGCAACCTGACAGACGTCACCAAGCTGACGACAAACACGGTGACGGCCTCCTTCCCGGGCCCCGGCGGCACCCCGATCACCACGCCCCCGTCCGAGGCCAGTGCCGACGTCCCGTCCCTGGCCGTCAACAAGGAGGTCTGCACCTCCGCAAACACCGCCGACTGCGGTGACGGCGGACCCGGCCCCTGGGCCAAAACCACCACCATCGCGCCGAACAGCACCGCCTACTGGCGGATCACCGTCACCAACAACGGCACGGTGAACCTGACCGGCATCACGCTGAACGACTCCGTGACGCCGGCCTGCGTGACAACTGCGGGGACATTCGACCTCGCGGCAGGCGCGTCCAAGCAGGTGTTCTGCAACCTGACAGGCGTCACCCAGCCGACGACGAACACGGTGACGGCGTCCTTCCCCGGCCCCGGCGGCACCCCGATCACCACACCGCCGTCCGAGGCGAGCGTGGACGTGAGCGGCACCAACGTTCCGTCGCTGAGCGTCGACAAGGAGGTCTGCCAGTCGGACAAGTCCGGCGACTGCGGTGCGGGCGGCGCCGGGCCGTGGGGCAAGGAGGTGACGCTGCACAAGGGTGGGGCGTCCGAGGAGCCGTGTGCGCCGGACAAGTGCCAGGCGTTCTGGCAGATCACGGTGACCAACACCGGCACGGTGGACCTGACCGGGATCACGCTGAACGACCGCCAGGAGGTGTCCTGCACGGTGGCGGCCGGGACGTTCGATCTGGCAGCGGGGCAGACGAAGAAGTTCTACTGCTCCAGCCTGATCAGCGAGGACACCGTCAACACGGTCACCGCCTCCTACGTGCCGCCGAACTCGCCGCCCGGGACCGAGCCGGTGACCACTCCGCCGTCCTCCGCGCTCGCCCGGTGCACGCCGCCGTGCGAGAAGGAGGAGTGCCACGAGCACAAGCCCGGCCATGAGAACGGCAATGGGAACGGCAGTGGCCACGGCAACGGGAACGGGAATGGGAACGGCAACGGCCAGGGGCCGGAGCACGGCAGCACCGGTCCCGGCGAGCACCCGCAGGGCGGGCACCAGCAGCACCACGAGGCTGGGCCGCTGCCGGACACCGGCTCGTCGGTCCGGCCCTACGCCGCGACCGGTGCGGCGCTGGCCGGTCTCGGTTCGGTGCTGGCCCTCCTGGTCCGGGCGCGCAGGCGCCGGGCGGGCGGGGTGAGCGAGTGAGCCCGACAAGGCCGGACCGGTCCTGACGGGCCGAGGGCGGGGGCCCGGGAGGAAGTCCTCCCGGGCCACCGCCCTTGTGCGGCCGTCACGGAGGCATGCGGTCGGAATCCGCCGTCGACGCAGGCCCTGGACCTGGCCGCCTCCTTCAGGGGACCCTACGGGCATGGAGTTCTTCTGCTACCACCGCGACCGGCCCGGCTCCGGGACGTTGCGCCGCGAACTGCTGGAACAGCACTGGTCCTACATGGACGGGTACGCGGAGGAGTTGATCGCCCGGGGCCCGACCCTCACCGAGGACCGCGGCGCCCCCACCGGCAGCGTGCACATCATCGACCTGCCCGATGCCGCCGCGGCCCGGGCGTTCGCCTTCGCCGAGCCGGGTTACCAGGCGGGCGTCTACCGGGACGTGTTGCTGCGGCGGTGGAGCAACACGCTGGGGCGCACCATGTGGGACTTCCCCGGCGGCCGGACCGGCGGCAACCGGTACCTGGTGCTCGGCCTCGGCTCGGGGCCGGCCGTCGACCTCGCCGTGCCGGCCGACCGGGACGGGCTGATCGCCTACGGTCCGCTGCTGTCCGACGACGGCACCGCCTGGCTGGGCACGGCCGCGTTGCTCCGGGCGCCGGACCGGGATGCGGCGGGCGCCGTCCTGACCCGGGAGCGGTACGCCGACATCGAGGTGCACGACTGGCAGTTCGGCGGGCGGCCGTCCTGACCGGCCGGTGCTGAGGCCGGTGCGCCGGGCCTGCGTCCACCGCATCCAGTGCCAGATCCGTCCGCCGTCCGCCCCTGGGAGACCTCGTGCGGGCGGTTCCTCGCGGCCTACCGTGGCGGGGTGAGCGAGGAGACGGACGGGTGTACCGGGCGGGTGCTGGTCCTGGTGCTGCCCGAGGTGAATCTGCTGGACCTCGGCGGTCCTGTGCAGGTGTTCGACGCCGCGGCGCAGCTCGGCGGCGGTTACCGGCTGGAGTACGTCGCCGAGGCGGACGCTCTGCGGTCCGCCCAGGGCCTGCGGCTGGCGGGGCTGGCGCCGCTGGCCACGAGCCGGGCGGCAGCCGGTGACCTGGTGCTCGTGCCGGGCCCCCGGCTGACCGGATCCGACCGGCTGGTGGCACCCGCCGTCGTGCGCTGGGTGCGTGAGGCGTACGACGCGGGTGCCCGGGTGGCGTCCGTGTGCAGCGGTGCGGTCGTCCTGGGGGAGGCGGGGCTGCTGGACGGCAGGGCGTGCACGACCCACTGGTCGCTCACCTCGGCGATGCGCGACCGGTACCCGCGGGCCCGGGTGCGTGAGGCCGCGCTCTACGTGCACGACGGGCGGATCAGCACCAGTGCGGGCATCTCGTCGGGGATCGATCTCGCGTTGTCCCTGGTCGAGCGGGAGCGCGGCCCGGAGCTGGCCGGGCGGGTCGCGCGTGAGCTGGTGCTGTACCTGCGACGGGACGGGGACGCGGCACAGATCAGTCCGTTCCTGCGGCACCGCGACCACGTCCAGCCCGCGGTGCACCGGGTGCAGGACCATCTGGCGCAGCACCTGGACGCCGCCTTCACCCTGCGTGAACTCGCCGGCATCGCCGGGCTGTCCCCTCGCGGTCTGACGCGGGCCTTCACCGCGGCCGCCGGCCTCACCCCGTTCGCCTACCAGCGGCAACTGCGGCTGGAGCGGGCCCGCGCCCTGCTGTCCGGTACCGACCTGACGGTGGAGGCGGTCGCGCTCCGGTGCGGGTTCCGTGACGCCCGGCAGCTGCGCCGGGTGGTCGCCGACGCCTTCGGGGCCCCGCCCTCGCTGCTGCGGGCGCCACTGCGGCCGACCGCCTGACGGGCCCGGCCTCCTCGGCGTAGAGCCTCTTCTGCGACCGGTTCACCCCGACCTCCTCCGATTTCCCCCTTTCCCGTTTCCACGAGGGCCGACGGCACCGTGCTGCCGGAACGTGCCCGGATTGTCAAGGTATGTCTTGTTCGCGATGAGTTCCGGGCCCCGTAGGGGGCACCGAGCGCTGCGCCGTACCGGCCGGGTGCTGCTGGGCACGGGTCTGACGGCCGCGTCCTTCGCGGGGATCGCCTTCGCGGGGGTGAGCGCGTCGATGGCGGACAGCTTCGCCGCCGCGCCCCGCGGATCCGATGCCCGGGAGTGGCCGACCGCCCGGCCGGTGCCGGAGGGCAGGATCACCGTGGCGGTCGCGGTCAGCAACGAGGGCTCCGTGGCCACCGACGTCCTCGCGCCCTACCAGGTGTTCGCCGAGTCGCCGACGATGTTCGTCTACACGGTGGCCGCCGAACGCCGTGTCTCCCCGCTGTCCGGCGGTGCCCATCTGCTGCCCGACCACACGCTGGCCGAGGTGGCGGGCGGCACTCTGCCGGAACCCGACGTGGTGGTCGTGCCCGCCGTGACCGACCCCGCCGGCGCGGGCGAGGAGCGCCTGCGCGAGTGGATCGTCGAACGCCACCGCAAGGGCGCCCGGATCCTCGGGGTGTGCGCGGGCTCCGAGCTGCTGGCCGCCTCCGGTCTGCTCGACGGCCGCGAGGCCACGTCGTTCTGGTCCAACATCGGCTCCCTGGAGCGCGGTTACCCGAAGGTCGACTGGCAGCGCGGGCGGCGCTACGTCGAGGACGGGCGGGTGACCACCACCGCGGGCGTCACCTCCGGCACCGTGGGCGCGCTGCGGCTGGTCGGGGAGCTGGCCGGCGAGGCGGAGTCGACCCGTATCGGCACCGGCCTGGCCTACCCCGGCTGGACTCCGGACGGGCCGACCGCGATACCGGCCAACCACCTCGCCCTCGGCGACCTCCCGTACGCCCTCAACGCCGCGTTCCCGTGGCTGCGCTCCACCACGGCCATCGGCCTGGTCGACGGCGTCGAGGAGATCGACGCGGCCGCCGCCTTCGAGGGGTACGGCGGAGTCTCCTTCGCCACCCGGACGCTGGTGATCGGCGCCGGCGACACCGTCACCACCCGCCACGGCCTGGTCCTCGCCACCCGGCCCGCGACGGGAGGCGCCCACGGGGCGGACCGCTTCGTGGTGCCCGGCGTCAGGGACGCCTCCGGCCTCGACGGTGCGCTGGGCGACTGGGCCCTGCGCAACGGGCTCGCCGCCGAACTGCCCGGCGGAGGACGGCGGTCCGGGGAGTTCGGCTTCGATCCGGTCCTGCGGGACCTCGCCGAGCACGGCGACCGCCGTACGGCACTGACCACCGCGAAGTTCTCCGAGTACCCCTCGGCCCATCTGGAGCTGACCGGCGCGTCCTGGCCCTGGCGGTCCACTCTGCTGGCCGCGGCGGCGGTCGCCGTGAGCGTGGGGGTGGGGCTGGCACCGACGGCGGTCCGGCACACGGTTCGACGGCGGCGCCGCGCCGCACCGGGCCGCTGAGGGGGACCCGCCGGGGCCACGACGGCCCGTGGAGCGGTGGCCGTGCCGTCCGTCAGATCGGGTCCGTCTTGATCGTTCCGACGCACAGGGCCCAGATGACGAGGGCGTCGATCGCGATCAGGACGATGGCCCACAGGGGGTAGTAGGGCAGCCAGAGGAAGTTGGCGATCATCCCCAGCCCTGCCACGACCAGACCGACGATGCGGGCCCAGGCGGCGCCGCTGAAGACCGCGACACCCGCCACCACTACGAAGACGCCGAGGATGAGGTGGATCCATCCCCAGCCCTCGGTGTTCATCGCGTACACGTAGCTGCGGGTGACCACGAGCAGGCTGTCGTGGGTGATGGCGGCGCTGCCCTGGAAGATCGCCATGAGGCCGGCGGTGATCAGCATGACCCCGGCGAAGATGGTCCACCCTGACGCGTAGGGGTACTGCTCGCGGCCCCGGGCGGTGGGGCCGACTCCGGACGTACTGCTGGCCATGACACGGTCTCCTTCGATCGCGGTCGCCTCGCGGACGGGGGACGGGGACGGGGACGGAGGGACGAGCAGCCGGGTGGAGGGGCTCCGGACGACCCGGAGCGGGGCACCCGCACCGGCAGAGCCCCACATTCACCGTAAGACCGGACCCTCCATCCCGCCGTCGGACGACCGGCCCGCCCGGCCGCTGCCCCGGCCGCCGCCCCGCCCTCGCCCGGGCCGTCGCGGGCACCGCGCACGGAACCCGCTTGACCTTGACACCGTGACAAGCCCTTCACTGAGGCCCAGGAGGTGGTCCTGATGACCAGGCCGGAAGAGGACAGGGACACGATGCGGGCGGCGCTCCGCGGGCTGGAGCACGACGACCCGTCGGTGCGCCTGCGGGCGGCGCTGGCCGTCGGCACGAACCCGGACGCGGGGTTCGTCCGCCCGCTCGTCGGGCGGTGCGCGGTCGAGCCCGAGTTCTCCGTGCGCGAGATGCTCACCTGGGCGCTCACCCGCCACGAGGCGGCGGTGACCGTCCCGCTGCTGCTCGGCGAGGTCCGCGCGGAGCGGGCGCAGGCCCGGAGCCAGGCCCTGCACACGCTGTCCAAGATCGGGGACCGGCGGGCGTGGCCGGCGATCACGCCGGCGTTGCTGGCCGACGCCGACGAGGAGGTGGCCCGCAGCGCCTGGCGGGCCGCGGTCGTGCTCGTACCCGAGGACGGGGTGCCCGCGCTGGCCGTAGTGTTGGCGGCTCAGCTCGGGCGCGGCGGACGCGAGACGCGGCTGAGCCTCAGCCGGGCGCTGGTCGCGCTCGGGGAGGCGGTGCTGCCGACGCTGGGCGCCGCGACGACGGACCCCGACCCCGGGGTGCGCGCGCACGCGCTCGCCACCGAACGGCTGTGGCACGACCCGGACGCCGGGTTCGAGCTCGCCGTCGAGGAGGCGAAGCGCACGGCGGTCTTCGGCGAGGGCCGCCAGGAGGGACGGTAGGCAGTGTTGATCGGCGACGTCGCCCGGCGGTCGGGGGTCAGCGCCCGCATGCTCAGGCACTACGAGTCGCTCGGGCTGGTGCGTCCGACAGGGCGCACCGGCTCCGGTTACCGCCGGTACGCGGACGAGGACATCCGGCGGATCTTCCACATCGAGAGCCTGCGGTCGCTGGGCCTGTCGCTGCGCGACGTCGGACGGGCCCTGGACGATCCCGGCTTCGCGCCCGCGGAGCTCGTCGAGGACCTCATCCTCCGGACCCGTGAGCGCATCGCGGCGGAGACGGAGCTGCTCACCCGGCTGCGGCGGATCGACGCCGCGGAGCCCGCCGGGTGGGAGGAGGTCCTCCGGGTCGTCGCGCTGCTCCAGGCCCTGGAGTCGAAGAGCCCGGGGGCGCGGCAGCGCGCCGCGCTGTCCGCGGGCGAGGACGCGGCGGTGCCGGTGGAGGCGCTGGTCGAGGCCGTGCTGGGCGAGTCGGACCCGATCGTCGCCGGGGCGCTCCGGTGGGCGCTGGCGCAGTCGGGCGGGGACGGGACGGCCCTGCTCGCGGAGGGGCTGGACTCGTCCGCGGCCGAGGTGCGCGAGCGGGCCGTCCGGTCCCTCGCCGAGCTGCCGGACGGGACGGCGACCGCGCTGCTGCGGGACGCCCTCGGGCACCCCGACGCCGTGGTCCGCAGGTACGCGGCCCTGGCGCTCGGGGCCCGCGGCGTGGCCGACGCGGTCCCGACGCTCATCGACATGATCGTCGGGGCGACGAACGACGCCGACGCGGCGGACGCGCTGGGCGCGCTGGCGAACGGCTCCGCTGCGGTGGACGATCCCGCTCCGGCGGACGGCGCCACGCCGGCGAGCGGCCCCGCGCTGGCGGACCGGATCGCCGCCGGGCTGGTCGACCGCCTCGCCCGGGAGGCCGTCGGCCCGGACGCGCGCCGACGGCTGACCCAGGCGCTCGCGGACGTCCCGGGCGGTACGGCGTCCCGCGCCCTCGAAGCGCTCGCGCGGGACGAGGACCGTGCGGTCGCGCTGACCGCGACGTACATTCTCAAGCTGCGCGACACTCGGTAGTCCGCGATGGTCACGCGGTAGCCGGAGGCGGGTTCGAGGTGGGGGTGGCATGACAGGGGCCGGGCGGTTCCGTCGACAGCGGCGGCTGTTCCTCTCGGTGGCGATCGACACGTTCGGCTCCGGCGTCTTCCTGCCGCTGTCGCTGCTGTTCTTCGTCACCGTCCGGCACTTCCCGGCGGCCGCCGCGGGCACCGCCGTGACGGTCGGGTCGCTCGCGTCCTTCGCCGTCGTGCCGCTCTGCGGACGGGCCGTCCAGGCGGTGGGGCCCAAGTCCTGCCTGGTCGTCAGCAACGTCCTGACCGCGCTCGGGTACGGGCTGTTCTTCGCGGCCGGGAACCTGGTCACCGTGGCGGCCGCCACCTTCCTCGTGACGGCCTCCGACCGCCTCTACGGCGCCGCCTGGCCCACCCTGGTCGCGCGGTTCGCGAAGCCGGAGGAGCTCACCGAGTGGTTCTCCGCGGTCACCGTGCTCAAGACGACCTCCCTGGGCGTCGGCACCCTGGGGGCGACCGCCCTGATGGCGCTCGCCGGCGGGCACGGCCTGGAGGTCGCGCTCGCCCTGAACAGCGCGAGCTCCCTCCTCGCGGCCGCCCTCCTGCTGGGGGTGACCGTGCCGGCCGCCGATCGGCCCGGGCTCCGGGCGGCGAGGTCGAACACCCGGGCGGCGCTCGGCGACCGGCCGTTCCTGTCCCTGGTCGCGTCCCAGACACTGCTCTCGGCGGCCTGGCTGATCCCGACCGTCGCCTTCCCCCTCTACCTGGTGGAGGGCCTCCACCAGGCCGCCTACTGGCCGACCGTCGTGGTCGCCGTGCGCTACGCCACCGCCACCACCCTGCAGATGCGGATCAGCCGGCTGCTGTCCGGCTGGAGCCGCTCGCGGGTCCTGGGCCTGTCGATCGGCGCGGCGGCCGGCGCCATCGCCCTCACCGCGACGGTCTCCACCGCCCCGCACGCCCTCCAGGGCCCGCTCGCCGTCCTCGTGGCGGTGGTGCTTGCGCTGGCCGAACTGGCCTCGAAGCCCACCGCGGCCGCGACGGCGGTCGCCATGGCGCCCAAGGGCGACGAGGGACCGTACATGTCCCTGTTCCAGCTGACCTGGACGGTGTCCTACGCGGTCGGACCGGCGGTCATCGGCCTGGGCCTGCAGAACCCCCCGCTGCTCTGGAGCGCGCTGGCCCTCTGCGTGGCGGCCAGCGCCCTGGCCCACCGCCTCCGCACGCCCTGGCGACCGCGGCCGCAACCGCACGGGCCCTCGGTCCGTGGGCTGCGGGAGAAGGCCGAGGCCCCGTAGCCGACGCCCCGGACGCCCCGGACGCGCGGGCCGGGCGTCAGTGGCGTACCGGCGGCTGCTCGGCGGCGCCGTAGGCGCGCAGCTGGTACGGGAGCGCGGACGGGCGGCACCACTGGAGGTCGAGGCCGCAGGCGCCGAGGACGGCGCCGAAGGCGTGCCGCATCGCGTCCTGGACGGCGGTGCGGGCCCGTGCGGCCCGCTCGGCGGCGGGGGTGTCGCCGTCGGCGGCCGCGGACAGGCGGCGGGAGGGGTTCCAGTGGAGGTCGGCGACGCCGGTGGTGTCGTCGCCGTCGTCGACGGGCCGGCACGGGGCGAGGGTGATGCCGGGCGCGTGCAGGTGGTCGGCGACCGGCAGTCCGGCCAGTGCGGCGGTGCGGCGCACCGCGTCGACGACGTGCGCGCCGATGCCGAGGTCCTGCGGGCGGGACCCGGCCGGAGCGGCGGTGTCCCGGCCGGCGTCCTGTCCGGTGGCCGGGGCGGGGCCGCTGGTACGGCCGACCCTGGTCTCCCCGTCGAGCCGGCCGGCCTCGACCTCGATGCCGAAGGCCGGCAGGAACTCCGCCAGCGCGTTCTGCATGCTGCTGGTGACGACCCGGCCGGCGGCGGAGGCCGGCTGCTGGAACTCCTCCATGGCCGCCGCGGCGGCCAGCCGGGGGCCGGGCTCCCAGTGCAGGGCGATCAGGCCGGCGCAGTCGTCGGAGTCGTCGAACGGCCGGGCCGGGCGCAGCTGGACGCCGGGGCCGTGTCCGCCGTACCCGACGGGCAGGCCGGCCAGGAGGAGCGCCTCGGTGACGCGGTCGGCGAGCAGCGGGTCGATCCGGGGCCCGCCCGGGGAGGTGCGTTCCGCAGCCGTGTCCTGCCGTGCGGCAGCCGTGTTCACGCCGTCCTCCTCCGGGTCCAGGGCGGCGGCCGACCGCCTGCGCCCCGAGCGTACGGCGTACCCGGACGGACCGTCGGCGAATCCCGGAACCCGGCCACCGCGGCGCGCCCGCCGGGAGGGCGGGCGCACCGGCGGTGTGCGTCCGGTCAGTTCCAGGGGTTGGCCGGCTGGTCGTTGATGGCCGTCCAGAAACGGGTGTTGCTGGGGATGTTGCCGTAGGCCCAGAAGGTCCAGCCGCCGGTCTGCGACAGGTCGGTGCCGTAGTGGCCGTCGTGGAACTCGGCCTCGCGCCAGCCGGCGCCGAAACCGGCCTGGCAGACGCTGTCGGCCGCGGCCCGGCTGTTCAGGCGGGAGCCCTTGACCGGCTGGCTGAGGGCGACGGTGCCCTGCGCCCAGCCGTTGTAGAAGCCGAGGCTGATCCCGGACGGGGCCGGGCTGCCGTCGACGTTGAGGCAGAGCACGGGCAGCGAGACGGACGGCGCGGTGTCACCGTTGTAGGCGTTGCTCGGGCTGCCGCCGGGGCCGCCGACCTGGACGGTTCCGTCGGGGCCGTTGGAGACGACGGACCAGGTCATCCCGAGGTGGGTGGCCGGCCCGGTGGTGGCGGAGGCCGGGGCGGCGGTGAGCGGGATCAGGGCGGCGGCGGCGACGGCGGTCGCGGTGGCGACGGCCTTCTTCAGACGGTTCATCGACTGCTCCTGGGTTCGGGGTCCTCACTGGGCGACCGGCTCGTTTCGGCCGGTGCACAAGAAACTTCTCAACCGAACGCACACAACTGGCATGATCTGATCATCAGTTCGTCACGACTCGCGCCCGTCCTCCACGGCGGCCGGTCCGGTCCGGCCCCGCGGGCCCCAGGGAGGGACGTTGGAGTTCAGGATCCTCGGCTCGCTGGAGGTGTGGACCGGCGACGGCCGACGCATCCCCTCCGAAGGCTCCCGGCAGGAGCGGCTGCTCGCCGCCCTGCTGCTCAACGCGGACTCCTCCGTACCGGTCGCCCGCCTGGTGGACACCGTCTGGGACGAGCGGCCGCCGGCCACCGCCACCCGCCAGGTCCGCAACCTCGCCGGGGTGCTGCGGCGCCGCTTCGCCGAGGCCGACCCGGACGCGCCGCCCGCCCTGCTCACCGACGGCCGCGGCTACCGCATCACGCTCACCGGCCACCGCCTGGACGCCCGCGACTTCACCGACCGGCTCGCCCTCGCCCGCGCCGAGGCCGCCGCCGGGCGGGCCCCGGAGGCCGTCGACGGGCTCCGCTCGGCCCTCGCCCTGTGGCGCGGACCGGCCCTCGACGGACTCGCCGTGGACGCGGACGCCCCGGGCGCCGTCGCGCTGGACGAACTGCGGCTGACCGCCTGGGAGGAGTGCCTCGACCTGGAACTCGCGCTCGGCCGGCACCGTACGGCCGTCCCCGAACTCACCGCGCTGGTCGCCGACCACCCGCTGCGGGAACGGTTCACCGGACAGCTGATGCGCGCCCTGCACGGCTCCGGACGCACCCCCGAAGGGCTCGCCGCCTACCGCCGGTTCGCGGAACGGCTGGCCGACGAACTCGGGCTCGACCCCGGGCCCGAGCTGCGGGCGCTGCACCTGGAGCTGCTGGCCACCGAACCGGTGCCCGCCGCCCCGGCCCGGGCCGAGGAACCACCCGCGCCGGCGCCACCCGCGCCGGCGCAGGTGCAGGCGCCGCCCGCCCAACTCCCGCCCGCCCTGGCCACCTTCGTCGGACGCGACACCGAACTGCGGGCCCTGGACGCGCTGCTCACCGACCCGGCGGACCAGGAGGCCGGGCCGGCCGCCGCCGCGTGCGCGGTCTGCGCCGTCTCCGGACCGGCCGGGGTCGGCAAGACCACCCTCGCCGTCGACTGGGCCCACCGGGTCCGCGACCGCTTCCCGGACGGCCAGCTCTACGCCGACCTGCACGGCTACTCCGTCGACGCGCCGCTCGCCCCGCGCACCGTCCTGGCCCGCTTCCTGCGCGCCCTCGGCGTGCCCGGCGACCGGATCCCCGCGGCGGCGGACGAGGCGGCCGCGCTCTACCGCTCCCGGCTGGCCGACCGGCGGGTGCTCGTGATCCTCGACAACGCCCGCGACGCCGAGCAGGTCCGCCCGCTGCTGCCCGGCGCCCCGGGCTGCCGCACGGTCGTCACCAGCCGCACCCGGCTCGACGGACTGACCGTCCGCAACGGCGCCCGGCCGCTGGTGCTCGACGTCCTGCCCGCCCACCAGGCCCTCGAACTGCTGGCCCGCATGGTCGGCGAGCACCGCACCCGCGCCGAGCCGCGCGCCGCCGCCGAACTCGCCGACGCCTGCGGCCGACTGCCCCTCGCCCTGGCCGTCACCGCCAGCCGCCTGGCCGCCAGCCCGGACCGCAGCCTCGCCGCCCACGCCGCCGAACTCCTCGACACGGAGCACCGGTTGAGCGCCCTCCAGATCGAGGGCGACGACACCTCGGCGGTCCGTGCCGCCTTCGACCTCTCCTACCGCTCACTGCCCGGCGAGGCCCGCGACCTGCTCCGGCTGCTCGCCCTCGTCCCGGCCGTCGGCATCGGCGCCGACGCGGCCGCCGCCCTGGCCGGCGCCCCGCCCGCCGCCGTCCGGCCTGTCCTCGACCGGCTGGCCGCCGCCCACCTGCTCACCCCCGAGGACCGCGACCACTACCGGCTCAACGACCTCCTGCGCCTCTACGCCGCCGAACGCTGCTCCGTGGAGACCAGCGCCGCCGAACGCCGCGCCGCCCTGGTCCGCCTCGGCTCCTGGTACCTCCACCGCGGCCACTCCCCCGCCTTCCTCCCCACCCACCCCGCCGCCGACCACCCGGCCCGCCTGTACGGCCTCCACCTCGACGAATGGGTCGAGGTGGACCGCCTGGCCGCCGCTGCCGCCGCAGCAGCCGACCCCCCGCCGGGCGGCTAGAGCCAGCCGCGGCGGGCGGTCTTGAGGCCGGCTTCGAAGCGGCTGGCCGCGTCGAGGCGTTCCATCAGGACGGCCATCTGGCGGCGGACGGTGCGTACCGAGACGCCGAGGCGTTTGGCCGCCGCGTCGTCCGTGAGGCCGGTGGACAGCAGGCGCAGGAGTTCGCGCTCGCCGGTGGTCAGGGTCAGCGGCGGCGCGCCGTCGGGGTCGTCGGTGATCGGGACGGCGGTCTCCCAGGTCTGTTCGAACAGGGCGACCAGGGAGGCGACGATGCCCGGCTCCCGGGTGCACAGGGCGCCGGCCCGGGTGTTCTCCGGGTCGATCGGCAGCACGGCGGTGCTGCGGTCGAAGACCAGCATCCGGGGTGGCAGCACCGGTGCGGTGCGCACCTCGCCGCCGAGGCCGGACATCCAGCGGGCGTAGTCGAGGGTCTCCGGGGCGTCGTGGATGCTCTCCTGGTAGACGGTGCGCAGGCTGACGCCGCGTCGCAGGGCGTCCTCGTCGAGCGGCCGGGAGGCGGCCAGGCTGGCCGCGGACTGGGCGCCGCCGGGCATCACCGCCAGGACCTCGGTGGTCAGCCGGGCGGTCAGCACCTCCAGCTTGTCCTGGATGGCGTCGAGGCCGAGCAGCCGTTCGTGGTCGCCCACCGGGGTGTCGGTCCGCACCTTGGCGTACTCCCCCAGGGCCCGCGCGACGGCGGCCTTGGAGGCGGCCAACTCCTGCTGCCGACGGGCGAGTTCCTCCTCCTGGCGGCGCAGCAGGATCTCCAGGCCGCGCTCCGGGCTGACCGGCCGCAGGGTGCCGGGCCGCTCGCGGGAGGTCCGTAGCAGGGTGAGGTCGGCGAGCCGGTCGAGGGCCGCGCGCACGGCGGCCTCGGGGAGGCCGAGCCGGTCGCAGAGTTCCGCGACCCCGCCTTCCGGGTCGGCGAGCATTCCTCGGTAGACGGCTTCCGCGGTGGCGTCCAACCCCAGCAGTTCCAGCACTTCTCGACCCCTGATCCCCGTGGACGATTCCGTATGCCCGGTCGGCCCGGGCCGATCCTTCCCCCGGCCGGAACCCCTCGCAAGGGCATGATCCGGTCAACGGCCCCCGCCGCTGCCGCCCTTCGCGGTTCTGCAGCATGCTGCCTGTCCTGTTCCTGCCCGCCGAATTCCCTTCCCGTGGCGGCCCGCGGACCGGGAGGATTCGCCGTGCGCGCATTCCCCGAATTCCCGGACACCCAGAACTGCGTTATCCCCCAACGAAGTTCCCGCACAGAACAGGAATCCGCCGTGGCCGTCCGTCCACTCGCCGCCGTCCTCCTGACCCTCGCCCTCGCCGGCTCCGCCGCGCCGGCCTTCGCCGCCGGTACGACCGCCACCGACGCCCCGTCCGCCACCCAGGGCCCGGGTGGCGGGATCGGCTGGGACAACCCCTCCGCCCGGTCGATCGGCTGGGACGCCCCGCCCGCCGACGACGCCGTCACGCAGGCCTGACCTGCGGTGTTCGCAGTCCAGCTGACCGTGCCGGCCGGTGCCGCCGCCCCCTCGGGAGAGGCGGCGGCCGCGGCGATCCAGGCCGCGCTGTGGGCGTGCGCCGCCCCGGACGACGGCCTGGAGCACGTGCGCGCCCGCGCCGTGCCCGAGGGCGTCGGCCTGGTGCTCTACGTCCGCGCCGCCGACGAGGCGGCGGCCCGATCGAGGGCGCGGAACCTGCTGGCCAGGGC
>NZ_JBHVEU010000212.1:0-15107 GCF_042802075.1 Kitasatospora sp. NPDC057518 | reverse complement strand
CCGCCATACAGGCGGCCCACTGGCCGCGGGCGAAGGACGCGCCGCCGGACCAGTAGTTGACGTTCCACGCCGCGGTGCACTGCTCCCTCTTCGACAGCTGCCGCGGGTAGGCGTTCGCCTGGGTCCCGGTGGCCAGGACGAGCACCGGGGCCAGCACGGCGGCAACGGCCGAGGCGGCGACAAGTCGGCGGATCTTCATGGGTGTGGATCCCTCTTTCGAGACGGCCGGACGCTCCGACGGAGCCCGGCCGGAGTGGTCGGCTCCGTGCGCCACATCCTGGCAATGCCCCTCGACCTGGGGGTATCCCACAAACCTGGGATGTCCCCGGACCGGCGGTGGGCGTCGGCGAGGAAGCGAGAGGAGTGGGAAGTCGGAGGGGTCGACTTCCCACTCCTGTTGGTTCAGTGGGGTGTTGGGCTATCGCGGGGTTCAGGGGACATCGGGGGCATCGGGGACATCGGGCGCGGCGGGCGCGACGAGGTCGAGTTCGGCCCACACGGTCTTGGAGTTGGGGTGGCGGGGGATGGTGCCCCAGCGGTGGCTGAGGGCGTCGATGAGGGTGAGGCCGCGTCCGGTCTGGGCACTGGGGGTGTGGACGGTGGGGAGGACGGGGAGTCTGTCACCCCGGGGGTCGCTGATCTCGATGCGAAGGGTGGTGCCCCGGCGCACGGAGGTGGTGAGGGAGAGGTGAAGCTCGAACCCGCGCCCCGGAACGCGTCCGTGCGTGATCGCGTTGGCGGCCAGCTCCGTGACGATCAGCAGCGCGCAGTGGAACGGCTCGGTGTGCGTGGAGTCCAGCCCCCAGTGGGTGAGTTGACGCCTCGCCAGGCGCCGGCAGATGGCGGCGCCCTTGGGGGTGGCGGCGAAGAGGGCGGTACGGGACCGGGGGTTTTCGAGGGGGGTTTCGGTCGTCATGGGAGTCAAGCGTGGTCGGGCGGACGTACGCTGGCCAGCAGCCCGGCGGACACAGAGAGTATCTGTACGGGTGCACATAGTTGGCCTGCCGGTCGACCCAAGATCGAAAGAGATGGACTGCGATGAGCCTTGAGGGAACCGTCTTCGAGGACGGCGAGACGGCGGAGGGCTTCGACGGCGTCGCGGAGTTCTACAGCGCGGTCGGGAAGATGATCAAACTCCTCCGCGAGCGGGCGGGAATCACGCAGAAGCAGCTGGCCAAGACCACCGGCTACAGCGAAGACCACGTCGGGGCCGTGGAGCGGGGCGTGCGGACCCCGAGGATCGAGTACCTGACGGTGGTGGACGACGCCCTTGACGCGGGCGGGCTGCTCAAGGTCGTCGCGGACGACGTGATGAAGGCGAAGGTGCGCGTGTCCGAGAGGCACCCCGCCTACAACAAGGCCTTCACCCAGGAGGAAGGCAGGGCCCTGGAGATCCACAGTTACAGCACCCTGCTCATTCCTGGACTGCTTCAGACCGAAGCTCACATGCGGGCGCTCTACGAGATGCGCAGGCCGTGGCTCTCGGTGGGGCAGATCGACACATGGGTTGCGGCACGGCTCGCTCGCCAGGAAATCCTCACCCGGTGGCCCTTGCCAACCATGAGCTGGGTAATCGACGAAAGCGTCCTCCGGCGCCCGATCGGAGGTTGGGATGTGCATCGAGAGCAGCTCGAACGACTTCTCAAAGTAGCGGAAATCCGCGGCCTTGAGCTGCAGATCATGCCGCTCGACGCACCCGAGAACGCGGGCATGGGCGGGCCCTTCACGCTCCTCACCCCTCCCGGACGGCCGCCGATCGCGTATGTGGAAGTCCAGCACGTCAACAGGCTGATCACGGAGCCGGAAGAAGTCCGTAAGATGGCTGCACGGTACGGCACCCTCAGGGGGCAGGCGCTCAACATGAGGGCGTCCTTGGCCTTGATCGAAATGATCCTGGGAGAGCGATGAACATGGCCGAGCTGGCTTGGTTCAAGAGCAGCTACAGCAGCAACGAGGGCGCAGAGTGCATCGAGGTCGCCGAGACCCCCAGCACCGTCCACGTGCGTGACTCCAAGGACAAGACCGGCCCCCAGCTGGCCTTCGAGCCGACCGCCTGGGCGGCCTTCGTGAAGTTCGCCGCCACCACCGAGGTCTGACCGACCAGAGCTCCCCTCAAACGGCCCACCGCCTTCCCGGCGGCGGGCCGTTGGCGTACCCGCTGCCTCCTGCCCCCACCCGACAGATCCACTCTGTACGGGTCCGGGCTGGCGTGTGTCAGCCGCCGACGCTCTTCCTGGTCCGGCGGGTCGCGCCGATGTCCGGGCTCAGCGGCGACCGGGCGCCTGGGCCAGCAGGCAGGCGTGGGACCGGTTCTCCCGCTGCGGGTTCGGCTGTTCCGTCCGCGCCGTGACGGTGAAGCCGGCCCGTTCGAGGAGTTCGGCGAGGTGCCCGGCCGGGACGAGGTGCGAGGCGTACGACACCGGGTGGCCGTACGCCTGGGTCGGGCGCAGCAGTTGGGCCTCGCCGACGTGGCCGCCGAGGAGGAGGTGGCCGCCGGGTGCGAGGACGCGGGCGAACTCGGTGAAGAGGCCGGGCAGTTGCGAGGCCGGGGTGTGGTGGACGGAGTACCAGGCGAGGATGCCGCCGAGGGCGCCGTCGCGGAGGTCGAGGGCGTCCATCGAGCCGTGCAGGAAGCGCAGTCGGGGGTAGGCCCGGCGGGCGAGCGCGACCATCTCGCCCGACACGTCCACCCCGAAGGCCCGCAGCCCCAGGCCGGACAGGTACGCCGTCACCCGCCCGGGGCCGCAACCGAGGTCCGCGACCTCGCCGCCGCCCGACTCCCGTACCAGCTCCGCGAAGGCGGCGAGCATGGCGCGGGACACCGGGTCCATGCCCTCCGGCGGGACGACGAGGCGGAGGTAGTCGGCGGCGACGGCGTCGTACGAGGCGCGGACGGCGGCGAGGTGCGCGGGTTCGTTCACCGCGCCATCTTGGCAGCCCTGGTGGCGCGTTCGGCGAAGACCTTCTCCCGGCGGTCGGCGGTCTGCTTCAGCATGCGCTTGCGGTCGCGGGCGGAGAGGCGGTCGATGTAGAGGCCGCCGTTCAGGTGGTCGGTCTCGTGCTGGAGGCAGCGGGCGAAGTAGCCGGTGCCCTCGATCACGACGGGGTCGCCGTGCTGGTCGACGCCGCGCACCACGGTGCGGGCGGGGCGGGCGAGTTTGGTGTTCGCGCCGGGGACGGAGAGGCAGCCCTCGGTCTCCTCGATCAGTGCGCGGCCGGGCTCCTGCTCGTCGACCACCGGGTTGAGCACGTGGCCGGTGTGCCGGACGCCGTCGTCGTCGGGGCAGTCGTAGACGAACAGGCGCAGGTCGACGTCCACCTGGTTGGCGGCGAGGCCGCAGCCGTCGGCGACGTGCATGGTGGCGAACATGTCGTCGATGAGCCGGGCCAGGCGCTCGCTGCCGAAGTCCTCCTCGGTGGCGGTCCGGCAAGTGCGGCTCAGGATCTCCTCCCCCACCTCGGTGATCCGCAGGACGGTCGGCCGTTCGCGCAGCTCGGACACGGGAGGGCACTCCTTCGAGAGACGGTACTTGCGGTCTGACTTTGCAAAGTAGCAGACTTTGCAAAGTGACCGAAGACCTCGTCAGAACCGGCCCCCTCCCCGAGCACGCCGTCCGCACCGCGCTGCTGGACCTGCTCGCCGAGCGCGAGCACGGCACCGTCACCTCCACCGAGGCCGCCGCCCGACTCGGCCTCAGCTCCGGCCTCTGCTCGTTCCACCTGCGGCAGTTGGCCCGGTACGGGCTGATCGAGGAGGCCCCGGCCACCGACGGACGGGCCCGGCCCTGGCGGCTGCCGACAAGCCGACCGGACGCCGTGGAAGGCACGTTCGGCGAGCTGGCGCGCGGCCTGGAGGACGAGAGCTACCAGCACTGGCTCGCCCGGCGCGCCGAGGCCCCGGCCGAGTGGCGGCAGGACGAGGCCTTCAGCGCCGTCGTCTACCTGACGCCCGAGGAACTGGCCGCCGTCGGCGAGGAGGTCCGCCGGACGCTGGCCCGCTACCGGGGCCGCGAGACCGACCCGGCCGCCCGCCCCGCCGGGGCCCGCCCGGTCGCCGCCGTCACCCGGCTCTTCCCGCTCCTCGACCAGTAGACCGCCGGATGGACAGGCCGTCAGACGGCCCGCGAACGCGCCCGCACCGCCCGTACCAGCGGCCCGGCCGCCAACCCCGCCGCCGCTCCGAAGGCGACCCCCTGCACCCCGTCCCAGACGTCCTGCACGTCGCAGGCCCGCCCGATCGCCGGCAGCGCGTAGTGCACCGCCGACACCGCGAACGGCAGCACCGCCGCACCCAGCAGCGCCGCCACCCGCCGCCGGGGGCCCGCCAGCGCCGCCGCGAAACCGACCGGGGCGTAGGTCGCCAGCTTGAGTTCGATGTGCCGGACGTGCAGCAGCTCGTACGGCGACCGCGGCCGGCCGCCCGCCACGGCGCAGTGCCGGACGGCGCCCTCCGAGAGCCGGAACGCCTCCGGCAGCAGGGTCGCCACGACCACCCCGCCGAGCCCGAGCAGCAGGACGAAGCCCACCACCCAGTGGGCCCGCAGCAACCGCCCCACCGGCCGGTTCAACAGGGCCGCGGGCACCAGCGAGAGCAGCAACCCGGGCCAGAACATCGGCATCCCGCCGAGCACCGCACTGATCACGCCTCAAACGGACGCCCCGCGCACCCGGCCGGTTCTCACCCGGAAGAGAAAAACCTCCGGAGCGTCACCATCCGCTCACCGCGCGGACCGTCAGGCGACCGCGCGGAAGCCGACGCGGCCCCGACCCGACGGCCGCGCGAAGGCCGACGCGTCCTGGTCTACTGGGCCGGTCCCCCGACGGGGACCCCCTTGACCAGCACCCGAGGAACAGGAGCCGGCCGTGCCCGAGCAGGAGATCCCGCGCGTCCCCATGACCACCGAGGAGATCGAGGCGGCCAACCTGGGTGCGCCCACCAGGCCCGACGGCCGGATCGTCCTGCGCGACCACGACCCGCGGTGGCCCGCGGCCTACCAGCGGGAGGCCGCCGGCATGGCGGAGTCCCTGGCCCACCTCGACCACCGGATCGAGCACGTCGGTTCCACCTCCGTGCCCGACCTCCCCGCCAAACCGGTCGTCGACATGCTGCTGATCGTGCCCGACTCCGCCGACGAGGCGGCCTACGTGCCCGCCCTCGAAGCCCTGGGCTACCGGCTCGCCGTCCGCGAACCCGACTGGTACGAGCACCGCGTCCTGCGCCGGTACGCCATCGACCCCAGTGCCGACTACGCCAACCTGCACGTGCTGTCCGCCGGATGCCCCGAGATCGGGCGGATGCTGCGCTTCCGCGACCGGCTGCGCCGCCACCGCGGCGACCGCGAGCTGTACGCCGACGCCAAGCGGGCCCTGGCCGAGCAGTCCTGGGAGTACCTGCAGAACTACGCCGACGCCAAGACCGAGGTGATCGCCGGCATCATCGAACGGGCCGCGGCCGAAGCGGAATAGGCGCTCAGTGCGGGATCGAGGAGATCAGCTCCTGCGCGCCCTGCCGCTTGAGCGCCAGCGCCACCGACGTCCCGAGGTCCTCCGGGCTGAGCGCGCCCGCCCACTCGTGGGCGTCCAGCACCTGCTTGCCGTCCGGGGTGAAGACCCGGCCGCGCAGCGAGAGGCGGCCGTCCCGCTCGGCCCTGGCGTACCCGGCGATCGGGCTGTTGCAGTGGCCCTGGAGCGCGTGCAGGAACATCCGCTCGGCCGCCGCCTCGCGCCAGGTGTCGTGGTGGCCGAGGCCGGTGACCGCCTCGATGGTCGCGGTGTCGCCCTCGCGGCACTGCAGGACGAGGATGCCGGCGCCGATCGGCGGGCACATCGCCTCGATGCCGAGCACCTCGGTGATCCGCGCCTGCTCGCCGATCCGCTCCAGGCCGGAGAGGGCGAGCAGCAGCGCGTCGACGTCCCCGGCGTCCAGCTTGGCGAGCCGGCTGTTGGCGTTGCCGCGGATCGGGAGGCACTCCAGGTGCGGGTGGGAGGCGGCGAGTTGGGCGACCCGGCGGACGGAGGAGGTGCCGATCCGGGTGCCGGGCGGGAGCGCGGCCAGCGGCAGGCCGCCGGGGTGGACGAGGGCGTCGCGGATGTCGTCGCGGCGCAGGTAGGCGGCGAAGACGGTGCCCGCCGGCAGCGGTCGGTCGGCGGGCACGTCCTTGAGGCAGTGGACGGCGACGTCGGCCTCCCCGGCGAGCAGCGCGGCGTCGACCTCCTTGGTGAAGGCGCCCTTGCCGCCGAGGGCGGCGAGATCACCCGTCCAGCGGTCGCCCGAGGTGGTGACGGGCACCACCTCGGTGCGCAGCCCCGGGTGCAGGGCGGCGAGTTCGGTGCGGACCCGCTCGACCTGGGCCAGTGCCATGGGCGAGGAGCGGGAGACGATGCGGATCAGCTCAGCGGTGGCCATGGCGCAGATGATAGGCGTCCTCACGGCACGGACTGAGCATGCGTCAGTTCCGTGACGGGAACGCGGCGGACCCGCGCACGGCGGACGGCCGGTCGGATGATCCGACCGGCCGTCCCCCACCCCGGACTCACTCGTTGTGGAGCACCTCGGCGATCGGCAGCCGGGCGGCCGAACGGGCCGGGACGAGCGCGCCGAGGACGGCGATGGCGACGCCCGCGACGCCGACGCCGGTGAGCAGCGGGGCGCTCCAGACGTCCATCGTCCACTCCGGGAAGAGGATGCTCCCGACGTTCTCGATGAGCAGCCGGTGCGCCAGGATGCCGGCCGGGACGCCGATGAGCGCGCTGACCACGCCCTGCCAGGCCACCGAGGTGATCGTCATCGTCACCACCTGGCGGGGTGTCATGCCGATCGACTTGAGCATGCCGAGGTCCCGGCGGCGCTCGCGGATGGTGAGCAGCAGGGTGTTGAAGACGCCCAGCGCGGCGACCACCGACAGCAGGACGGTGAAGATCGTGGCGAAGCTGATCACCGCGACGATCGGGCCGGACGGGTCGGGCGCGAACACCTGGGCCGAGAGGCTCGGGTCGGCGGCCGTCACGGCCCGCTGGTACGCCTGGGCGTCGGCGCCCTCGGCGAGGCTGATGTCGTACTCGACCGCGTGCGGGTCGTCGGTGAGCGCGGCCCGGGTGAGGTCGTTGGACGTGAAGGCCCGGGCGTTGCCCTGGACCACCTCGCCGACGACGGTGACGGTCAGCCGCCGGCCGTCGAGGTCGAGGGTGAGCCGGTCGCCGAGCCTGAGTCCGTGCTCCCGGAGGAAGGAGGGCCCGGCCTCGATCTCGTTCGGCCCGGTCGCCGCGCGGCCCCTGACCACCTCGCGCTGCAGCTGCTCAGCGATCCCGTCGCCGCTGAGGAAGTCGGCGAAGACCGGCTGGGTGAAGCCGACCAGCCCGACCTTGACCAGCCCGCGGACGTGGACCTGGTCGGCGCCGGGGGTGGTCCGCAGCATCGTCTCGGTCTGGGCGGGGGTGAGCCGGGGCTCGGTCTTGTTGCCCGCGAAGTGGGCGGTCTGCACCCTGACGTGGGTGTGGCCGTCGTTGTGGCCCACCAGCCTGGTCAGGGTGGTGCCCAGTCCCGACGTCACGGTCACGGTGAGCACGCCGAGCACGATCGCCGACATGGTGAGCGCGGTGCGGCCGGGGCGGGCGAAGGGCTGGCCGAGGCCGAGGCTGACGGCGCGCGGCAGGCGGGTGCCGCTCAGCAGGCGCTGGACCTTCAGTCCGCGCCCGGCGCGCGGTGCGCTGCCGGCCGAGATGGCCTGGGCGGCGGACAGCCGGTGGGCGCGCGAGGCGGGGAGGAGGGCGGCGAGGACCACCAGCAGCGGGACGCTGACCAGGGTGGCGGCGGGCAGCCAGCCGGCCGGTTCGATGACGGCGGTGCCGGTGGTGATCCCGGAGAAGGCGGACTGGAGGATCGGGTGGGCCGCCACCCAGCCGGCCGCGGTGCCGAGGACGGTGCCGGCGACGGCGGGTACCGAGACCATGGTCAGGTAGACGGTGACCACCTGGCGCGGGGTGAAGCCGATCGCCTTCAGCACGCCGATGTGCCGGTAGCCGGAGACGACCGCGCCGCTCACCACGTTGCCGACGATCAGCGCGGCGACGACCAGGCCGAGCACGCCGAAGACCGTCATCAGCGGCAGGTAGGCGTCGGCGCCCGCGGAGAAGGCGTCCTTGAGCACCAGGTAGGACTGGACGTTGGTGAGCGCGTCCTTCGGCAGGCCCTCGGTGGCGGTGGCCAGGGCGGAGGTGAGCCGCTGTTCGTCGGAGGCGTCGGAGAACCGGTAGAGCATCTGCCGGGCGCTGGGGTGCAGGTCGGCGGCCTGTTCGGGGGTGACCCAGCCGCCCGCGCTCTGGCTCATGCTGGTGGCGTAGCCGACGATGGTCAGCGTCCGGCCGCCGCTGAGGGGCAGCGGGTAGTCCAGGTTGGCGGGCGAGTAGCCGCCGAACGGCTCGTTGATGACGACCTCGCCGGGCTTGCTCGCCCAGCGGCCGCCCAGCAGTTGCACCCGGTCCACCGGGCCGGCCGGGTCGGAGCGGCCGACCAGGGTGAGCGCTCCGGGCGGGCTGCCGACCCAGTCGGTGGGGATCTCCACCACGGCCTGGTCGAACGGCCCGGCGGCGGCCTCGACGCCGGGCCGGTGGGCGGTGGCGGCCAGCTGTTCCGGCGTGGCCCCGGCCGGGTCGAAGGTCGCGACGACGTGGGCGCCGCGCTGCTGGGAGAAGGCGTCGTCGAAGGGGGCCCGGGCGGCACTGATCACCGCGAGGGCGAGCAGCACGGTCGTGGTGGAGCAGAAGACGACCAGGCCGATCACGATGGTCTGCACCCGGCGGCGCTTCACGGCCGCCCGGGAGGCACGCCAGACGGCGCCGGTCATGCGGACGCCTCCAGCATCCGGTCGCCGGCCACCCGGCCGTCCGCGACCTCGACCAGCCGGCTGGCGCAGCGGGTGGCCAGGGCGGGGTCGTGGGTGACGATCAGCAGGGTCTGGCCGATCTGGTTGAGGTCGATCAGGAGGTCCATCACCTGCTCTCCGGAGCGGCTGTCCAGGGCGCCGGTGGGCTCGTCGGCGAGCAGCAGGGCCGGGCGGTTCATCAGGGCGCGGGCCACCGCGACGCGCTGGCGCTCGCCGCCGCTGAGCGTGGCCGGGTAGACGTCCTTGCGGTGCGCGACGCCGAGTTCGTCCAGCAGCTCCAGCGCCCGGCGGCGGGCCTGGCGGGCGCCGGTGCCGGTCAGCTGGGCGGCCAGGGCGACGTTGTCGAGGGCCGGGAGGTCGTCGATCAGGTTGAAGAACTGGAAGATCATGCCGACGTGCCGGCGGCGGAACAGGGCCAGCCCGTTCTCGTTCAGCCGCCCGAGGTCCTGGCCCTGCACCCGGACGGTGCCGGCGGTGGGCCGGTCCAGTCCGGCCACCATGTTCAGCAGGGTGGACTTGCCGCACCCCGAGGGGCCCATCACGGCGACCGCCTCGCCGGCGCGGATCCGCAGGTCGACGCCGTCGAGCGCCTTGGCGTCGCCGAACTCCTTGTGCACCCCGGACAGCTCGACGACGACCTGCGCGTCGTCCGGCCGGGAGGTCCCGTCGTGGTCGTTGCTCATGGTGGACGACCGTAGGCGCGGGGCCATCGCCGGCACGTCCCACCCCGGGTGTAACCGCGGCGGCCGTAGTACCCGGGATGTACGGGGGCGGCACCCCCGGATGATGTGGATCATGCGGTGACCTGGGAGGCTGTCGCCGTGTGGGGAACGGGGTGGGAGTGGGCGGCCGTCGCGACGGCCGGTGCGGCGGGCACGGCGGCCGGCTGGCTGGCGGTGGCGCTCGCCCGGGCGCGGCGGCTGCACCGGGCGGCCATCGGCGAACGCGGCTGGCTGCTGGAACGGGAGCGGGAGAGCGCCGCCCGGACCGCCGTGGAGGCCGAACGGTCCCGGATCGCCGCCGAGTTGCACGACATCGTGAGCCACAACGTGAGCCTGATGGTGGTGCAGGCCGGGGCCGCGCGCGAGGTGCTGGCCACCATGCCCGCGGAGGCGGCGGCCGCGATGGCCGCGGTCGAGGCGGCCGGGCGGGACACGATGACCGAGCTGCGGCACCTGCTCGGCCTGCTGGCCCCCGCCGCGGACGGCAGCGAGGAGCCCGCGCCGGACGGCTTCGCGCCGCAGCCCAGCCTGAGCCGGCTGAGCCCGCTGATCGACCGGTTCGCCTTCGCCGGGCTGCCGGTCGAGGTGCGGGTCTCGGGCGAGCCGAGGCCGCTGCCGGGCGGGATCGACGTGACGGCGTACCGGATCATCCAGGAGGCGCTGACCAATGCGCTCAAGCACGGGGACGGGGTGACGGCGGAGGTGACGGTGCGCTACGCGGACCACTACCTGCGGGTGGAGGTGCTCAACAGCGGTCCGAGCGTGCTCTCCGGGGCGGCCGCCGCGTCAGGCGGACGAGCCGGACCGGACGGGCCGAGGCCGGACGGCGCCGGGCGCGGGCTGATCGGCCTGCGCGAGCGCGTCGCGGTGTACGGCGGGGACCTGGACGCCCGGCGCCGGCTCGGCGGCGGCTTCCGGGTCCGCGCCCGCATCCCGCTGGACCGGCCGTGACGGAGGAGAACGTGCCCCAGGACCAGGAGCGCCGCCCCCGGGTGGTGATCGCCGACGACCAGGAGCTGGTCCGCACCGGCTTCCGGATGATCCTCACCGCGCGCGGCATCGACGTGGTCGCCGAGGCCTCGGACGGCGCCGAGGCGGTGGCCGCCGCCGTCCTGCACCGCCCGGACGTGGCGCTGCTGGACATCCGGATGCCCGGCACGGACGGCCTGGAGGCCGCCCGGCGCATCCTGGCCCAGGTGCCCGGCTGCCGGGTGATCATGCTGACCACCTTCGACCTGGACCACTACGTCTACGCCGCGCTGTCCGCCGGGGCCAGCGGCTTCCTGCTCAAGGACGTCACCTCCGCCCACCTCGCCGCCGCCGTACGGCTGGTGGACACCGGGGACGCGCTGCTCGCCCCCTCGATCACCCGGCGCCTGGTCGAGCGGTTCGCGGCCGGCGCCCCGCGCCCGGCCCCGGGCGCCGACGGCCCGGCGCTGCACCGCGACCTCGCGCCGCTCACCCCGCGCGAGGCGGAGGTGCTGGCGCTGCTCGGGCGCGGGCTGTCCAACACCGAGCTGGCGCGCGAACTGACGCTCAGCGAGTCGACGGTGAAGACCCACGTGGCCCGGATCTTCGCCAAGCTGAACCTGCGGGACCGGGCGCAGGCGGTGGTGCTCGCCTACGAGACCGGGCTGGTCGCGCCGGGCGGCGCCGACTGAACGTCAACTTCCCTTGACCTCATGCTGATTGGCATGAATATCAGCCCAATCTCACTCCTTGGAGTTAACTCTCTTCACCACGTTCTCCTTTTTGCCAGTTCATGGGGCACCATCTGCATGTCCACGCCCGAACGTGACCACCACCTCGGGCGCCACCCCCCGGCATGACGAGAACACTTGGACCGGCCCGTGACCACCACCGCCCCCGTGTGGGACTGCCCCTTCCACCACACCGACGGCCTGGAGTTCGACCCCCTCCTGAAGCGACTGCTCACCGAGGCCCCGGTCGCCAGGATCCGGCTGCCGCACGGCGAGGGCGAGGCCTGGCTGGCCACCCGCTACGAGGACGTCAAGGTGGTCACCAGCGACCGCCGGTTCAGCCGCGCCGCCGGCATCGGCCGCGACCTGCCCCGGATGACGCCCGCCCCGATCGCCCAGGCCGAGGCGATCAACCTGATGGACCCGCCCGCCCACAACCGGCTGCGCCGGCTCGTCGCCCAGGGCTTCACCAACCGCCAGGTCGAACGGATGCGCCCGGCCACCCAGCGGACCGTCGACGGCTACTTCGACGAGATGACCGAACACGGCGCCCCCGCCGACCTGATGCACTTCCTGGCCGGCCGCCTCCCCCTCACCACCATCTGCGAACTGCTGGGCATCCCCGCCGCCGACCGCGCCGAACTGCGCGGCCACGCCGTGGCGATGATGCGGATGGGCCCCGGCAGCCGGGACGGCCAGGAGGCCGCCAAGAGCGCGCTGCGCGACTACTTCACCGGGCTGACGGCCGAGCGCCGCGCCCGCCCCGGCGAGGACCTGATCAGCGCCCTGGCCACCGCCCGCGACGGCGACGAACTGCTGGCCCCGGACGAGCTGACCGTCATGGCGATGGTCCTGCTGGTCACCGGCCACGACACCAGCACCTACCAGCTCGGCAACCTCACCTACACCCTGCTCACCCACCCCGAGCAGCTCGCCAAGCTGCGCGCCCGGCCCGAGACGCTGCCCCGCGCCCTGGAGGAGCTGCTGCGCTTCATCCCGTTCCGCCAGGGCGTCGGCATCGCCCGGGTCGCCACCGAGGACGTCGAACTGGGCGGCGTGCTGATCCGGGCCGGCGAGGCCGTGCACGTCTCCTACCTGACCGCCAACCGGGACCCGGCGGCCTACGAGCGCCCCGACGAACTCGACCTCGACCGCGACGCCGGGCCCGTCAACATGACCTTCGGGTACGGCCAGCACCGCTGCCTCGGCTCGCACCTGGCCCTGATGGAGCTGCAGGTCGCCATCGGCACCCTGCTGCGCCGCTTCCCCGGCCTGCGGCTGGCCGTCGAGCCGTCCGAACTCGACTGGAACTCCGGCTCGATCTGGCGCTTCCCGCGCACCCTGCCGGTGGCCTGGTAGCCGACTCCCCGCCTGCCGCCGCCACCCGTCACCACCACCCGCCGCCGCCCGCCGCCCACGGCCGCCGCGGCGTCCGCACCGCTCCACGCATCCACCATGCCTGCCACCAGGCCCCCAGGGGAGACCCGTACCCATGGCAACACTCTGCCGCCCCGCCATCGCCGTACCCGAGCACGTCATCACCCTCGACGAGACCCTCGCCCTGGCCCGCACCCTGCACGCCGGCCACCCCCAACTCGGCCTGGCACTGCGGCTGATCGAGAACACCGGGGTGCGCACCCGGCACCTGGTCCAGCCGATCGAACGGACCCTCGCCCACCCGGGCTTCACCGTCCGCAACGAGGTGTACGAGCGCGAGGCCAAGCGGCGCGTCCCCGAGGTGGTCGAACGCGCCCTCGCCCACGGCGAGTTGACCGCCCGGGACATCGACCTGATCGTCTACGTGTCCTGCACCGGCTTCATGATGCCGTCGATGACCGCCTGGCTGATCAACACCATGGGCTTCCGCTCCGACACCCGCCAGGTGCCGATCGCCCAGCTCGGCTGCGCGGCCGGCGGCGCCGCCGTCAACCGGGCGCACGACTTCTGCCGCGCCTACCCGGGCGCCAACGTGCTGATCGTCGCCTGCGAGTTCTGCTCGCTCTGCTACCAGCCGACCGACCTCGACGTCGGCTCGCTGCTCTCCAACGGGCTGTTCGGCGACGCGGTCGCCGCCGTGGTGATGCGCGGGAACGGCGGGCACGGCGTGCAGGTCGAGCGCAACGGCTCGCACCTCGTCCCGCACACCGAGGACTGGATCTCGTACGGGGTGAAGGACACCGGCTTCCACTTCCAGCTGGACCGGCGGGTGCCCGGCACCATGGAGCTGCTCGCGCCCGCGCTGCGCGGCCTGGCCGGGGAGCACGGCTGGGACGTCTCCGGGCTCGGCTTCTACATCGTGCACGCGGGCGGCCCGCGCATCCTGGACGACCTGTGCCGCTTCCTCAACCTGGAGCCGGCCACCTTCCGCTACAGCCGGGCGACGCTCACCGAGCGCGGCAACATCGCCAGCGCCGTCGTCTTCGACGCCCTGGCCCGGCTGTTCGCCGACGGCGGCGTGCCCGAGGGCACCACCGGGCTGATCGCGGGCTTCGGACCGGGCATCACCGCCGAGATCTCGCTGGGCAGTTGGGTCGGCGCACCGGCCGAAGGGGCGCGTCCGCGCCGGCCGCGCGCCATCTCCACCTCCGACATCGCGCTCGTCCATCCGACCGTCCCCCGCCGTTTCCCGACCGGCACTACGATCTCCTGATGACCGATACCACGGAGCGCACCGACACCTCTGCCAGATCAGCCGAACTCGCCGCCCTGTTCCCGGCGTTGCACGCGCCGCAGTACTGGAGCTGGGGCCGCTTCGACGCGCAGTTCTCCACCGAGCCGCCGCCGGACGCCCTGGTCACCAACATCCACCTGGTCGGCTTCGCGGACGGTCAGGTCGTGCTCTGCCGGGACGACCGGGACCACTGGTTCCTGCCCGGCGGCACCCGGGAGCAGGACGAGGGCATCGTCGCCTGCCTGGCCCGGGAGCTGCGCGAGGAGGCCGGCGCCCGGATGCTCGGCGAGCCGCACTGGCTGGGCGCGCACCGCTGCCGCACCGAGGACCCGGTGCCGTACCGGCCGTGGCAGCCGCACCCGGAGAAGGCCTGGCTGTGGGGCTGGGGCGAGGTCGCGCTGGACTCCGCGCCGACCAACCCGGCGGACGGCGAGCAGGTGGTCGAGGTCCGTCCGGTGCCGCCCGCGGAGGCCCAGCGGCTGCTGCTGGCCGGGCACGACGCCTGGTGGGGCGAGCTGGTCGCGCTGGCGGTGGAGCTGCGCCGACGGGCCGGGCTGGGCTGAAACCGCTCCCCGCCGGGATATTCCCACTGGGACGGAAGACCACCGGAACAGCCGAACAGCAGCAGGCCATGTCCGTTTTGCGGTGATATGACTCGGCCATGGACACCAAACTGCTGGCCGTGGACTACCCGGCACTCCACATCTTCTGGACGATGCTGGAGCTGTTCCTCTGGATCCTCTGGTTCTTCCTGCTGTTCAAGATCATCACGGACATCTTCCGCAGCCACGACCTCGGCGGCTGGGCCAAGGCCGGCTGGCTGGTCCTGGTGATCATCCTGCCGCTGATCGGCGTCCTCGCCTACCTGATCGCCCGCGGGCAGTCGATGGGCAAGCGGGACGTCGAACAGGCGGAGCGGTCCGAGGCCGCGTTCAAGTCCTACATCCGGGACGCCGCCGGAACGGCACCGGCGGGCGGCGGAGGCGGTGGCGGCAGCCACGTCGACGACCTGGCGAAACTGGCGGACCTGAAGGAGAAGGGCGCCATCTCCGACGAGGAGTACCAGAAGGCCAAGGACAAGCTCCTGGCCTGACCCGCACGGACGGCCGGGGCCGGTGGACGCACCGTGACG
>NZ_JBHVEU010000211.1:0-15124 GCF_042802075.1 Kitasatospora sp. NPDC057518 | reverse complement strand
GTGGGTGACCGCCGGGGCCCGGTGACGGGGGTGAACGGCTCAGGCGTGCCGGCGGATCTCCACCGTGCGGAACCGGTTGGCGACGAACGCGCCGTCGCAGTAGGCCGAGTTGGCGGCCGGGTTGGCCCCGGTGCCGTGCAGGTCGGAGAAGGCGGCGGTCTGGTTGGGGAAGACGCCGCCGGTCAGGTTGAGCGAGAGCGAGACGCCGGAGTCCAGCGCGGCCTCGACCAGCAGCGCCTCCACCTCGGGCGAGGTGGTGTAGCCGGAGGCCGTCATGGCGCCCTTCTCGCGGACCGTGGTGCGCAGCAACTCGACGGCGGCGGCGGTGGATTCGACGGCGACGGCGAAGGAGACCGGGCCGAAGCACTCGCTGCGGAAGACCGCGCGGTCGTCCGGCTTGTCGGCGTCCAGCTTGACCAGCGCGGGGGTGCGGACGGTCGCGCCGGGGAAGTCCGGGGAGGTCACCGCGCGCGGGGCGAGGGCGAGTTCGCCGTACTCGCCGCCGGCCGCGGCGGCCGAGCGCTGGAGCACCCCGGGGTTGACCACGGCGCCGAGGATCGCCGCGGCGCGGGCGTCGTCGGAGAGCAGGCCCTCGATGGCGCCGGCCAGGTCGGTGACCACCTGGTCGTAGGACTTGTCGCCCTGGTCGGTGGCGATGCCGCCGCGCGGGATCAGCACGTTCTGCGGGGTGGTGCACATCTGGCCGCTGTAGAGGGAGAGCGCGAAGGCCAGGTTGCCCAGCATGCCCTTGTAGTCGTCGGTGGAGTCGATGACGACGGCGTTCACGCCGGCCTTCTCGGTGTACACCTGCGCCTGCCTGGCGTGCTCCTCCAGCCAGTCGCCGAAGGCGGTGGAGCCGGTGTAGTCGATCAGCCTGACCTCGGGGCGGACCGCGAGGGCGGCGGCGACGGTGCCGCCCTCGTGCTCGGCGGCCAGGACGACCAGGTTCGGGTCGTAGCCGGCCTCGGCGAGCACCTCGCGGGCGACGGCGACGGTCAGCGCGAGCGGCAGGACGGCCCGCGGGTGCGGCTTGACCAGGACGGGGTTGCCGGTGGCCAGCGAGGCGAACAGGCCCGGGTAGCCGTTCCAGGTGGGGAAGGTGTTGCAGCCGATCAGCAGCGCGAGGCCGCGCGGGACGACGGTGAACTCCTTGGTCATCACCAGCGGGTCGCGCTTGCCCTGCGGCTTGGTCCAGCCGGCCTGCTTCGGCAGCCGGGTCTGCTCGGCGTACGCGTAGGCGACCGCCTCCAGGCCGCGGTCCTGGGCGTGCGGGCCGCCGGCCTGGAAGGCCATGCCGTAGGCCTGGCCGGTGGTGTGCATGACGGCCTGGGCGAACTCGTGGGAGCGGGCGTTGATCCGGTGCAGGATCTCCAGGCAGACGGCGGCGCGCTCCAGCGGGGTCGCGGCGGCCCAGCCGGGGCGGGCGGCGGTGAGCGCGGCGATCAGCGCGTCCGGGTCGGCGTGCGGGTAGGTGATGCCCAGCTCGACGCCGTACGGGGAGGCCTCGCCGCCGACCTGGTCGCCGTCGGTGGGGTGGCCTTCGAGGGTGAAGGGCCTGCCGAGCAGGGCGTCGAAGGCGGCCTTGCCGTCCGCCGGCCCGCTCTCGCCGTACGCCTTGGGGAACTCGGGGTAGGGCGACCAGTAGTCGCGCTCGGCGGCGGCGGCGAGCGCGGCGTCCAGGGTGGCCTGGTGGCGCTCGACCAGCTCGCTGACGAGGGGGTGGGTGACCGCTGCGGACATCTGTGCGCTCCTCGGAGGGCCTCGGAAAGCAGGACGGGACACGTCACAGAGTAACCGAACGATCGGTCGGGCCACGAGGGTGTGGTGGGGGGAATCCACCGGGAAACGCGCGGGGGCGCGTCCGTGGCGGACGCGCCCCCGGGGGCTCGGGTGGTCCGGGTCTACGGCACGCCCAGCTCGAAGATGACGTACCCGGCGTACCAGCCGGAGGCGACCGCGCCGGTGCCCAGGACGGTGGCCAGCACCGGCAGGCTCAGCTTGCGCATCCCCACCGCCAGCGCGATGAACAGCGGGAACGCGGGCAGCAGGTAGCGGGAGACGTTGCCGAAGATGCCCAGGCTGCCGAGCACCGAGACGATCGTGGCCAGCGTGTAGGCGGTCAGCACCAGCGGCGGGCGCAGCCGGACCAGCAGCACGATCAGCATCGGCAGGCTGAGCACGATCAGGGTGGCGAACAGGTCCGGTATCGGGAAGGCGAAGGGGTAGTCGCTGCGGCCCAGCAGCACGCCGCGGATCGCGTGCCAGGTGCCCTGGCCCCAGTCGAAGTAGTGCAGCCAGGCGTCGTGCTGCAGCCGGAAGTAGCCGCCCCACTCGCCGGTCCGCCAGCCCACCCAGCCCACGTAGCCGAGCAGGCCGAGCGGGGCCAGCAGCATCGCGGCCAGCGGGCGCAGGACGCCGCTCTCGCGGCGGTACAGCTCGACCAGCGCGGCCAGGCCGACCGCGCCGATCAGCGCCGCGGAGGTCGGCCGGTTGAGCCCGGCGACCAGGGTGATCACCCCGGCCGCGACCCACTGCTTGGCCATCACGCAGTAGCAGGCCCAGGCGGCCAGCGCGACGAAGAGGGAGTCCGAGTAGACCGCCCACTCGGCGCCGGAACCCGGGGCGATCGCCCAGATGCCGGCCGCGATCACACCGGAGCGGGCGTCGCCGGTCAGCTTCTCCACCACGGCGTAGATGCCGGCCGCGGCGAACAGCGAGGCCACCACCGAGACCAGCATCCCGGCGCCGTACAGGCCGAGGCCGGTGACGTCCGAGGTCATCCGCATCAGGCCGGGGTAGAGCGGGAAGAACGCGGCCGAGTTCTGCTCGACGCTGAAGCCGACCGGGCCGTTCGGTATCGGGACGAGCGCCGGGTGGTAGCCGAACCGAGCCACCTGCTGGTACCACCAGCCGTCCCAGGTGGCCACCACGTCCCAGGGGTTGGCGCCGCCGCCGAACCGGGCCGGCTTCTTGGCGTACTCCCCGGAGAAGGAGAGCAGCTTCATGAAGACGGTGAAGCCGATCAGCTTCAGCACCGCGTAGCACCACACCGCCGGTCCGAAGCGGACCACCAGGGCCCGGCCGCGCTCCTGCCAGGTGCGCGCGGGTCCCTCCGGCTCCTCGCTGCGCTTCTCTGGCACGTCGGAGGCGACTGCCGGTATTGCGTTCATGTCCCCAGCCTTGGACGTGGACGGATCGTCCGCAGAGTCTAGGGCCTGACCCCGTCGGCGTCCCTTGGTTGGTGTGGACCAGTCGGACCCGCTCGCGTGACGGGGGTGACGGCCGGGGATACTCGGAGGATGGCCGATCACACCACGCGCACCGCCTACACCGTGGAGTCACTGCTCGCGGTGACCGTCGACGTGTTCAACGAGCGCGGCTACGACGGCACCTCGATGGAGGACCTGTCCCGGGCGGCCGGGATCTCCAAGTCCTCCATCTACCACCACGTGCGCGGCAAGGAGGAGCTGCTGCGGCTGGCGGTCGGCCGGGCGCTGGACGGGCTGTTCGCGATCCTCGCCGAGCCCGAGGCGGTCGCGGGCCCGGCGGTGGAGCGGCTGGAGCACGTGGTGCGCCGCACCGCCGAGGTGCTGCTGGACGAGCTGCCGTACGTGACGCTGCTGCTGCGGGTGCGCGGCAACACGGCCACCGAGCAGTGGGCGCTGGAGCGCCGGCGGGACTTCGACCACCAGGTCGCCGAGCTGCTGCGGGCGGCGGTCGCGGACGGCGCGCTGCGCGCGGACGTGGAGCCGCGGCTGGCCACCCGGCTGCTGTTCGGGATGATCAACTCGATCGTGGAGTGGTACCGGCCGGGGCTCAAGGCCGCCGACGGGGTCGCGGACGCGGTGGTCCACCTGGCCTTCGACGGGCTGCGGGCGCGCTGACCGGTCCTTCCCCCGGGCCCGGGCTCCGCCCTCGAGGCGGAGCCCTCCTCAGAGCGGCGGCACCTGGTCGGTCTCCTCGAAGACCAGCATGGTGCGGGTGCCGAGCACCTGCGGGATGGACTGGATGCTGCCCAGCACCAGCTCCCGCAGGGCCTTGTTGTCGGCGGTGTGCACCAGCAGCAGGACGTCGAAGTCCCCGCCGACCAGCGCGATGTGTGCCACCCCGGGCAGCTCCAGCAGCTGCTCGCGCACCGTCCGCCAGGAGTTCTGGACGATTTTCAGGGTGACGTACGCCGACGCGGCCTGACCGGCCCGTTCGTGGTCCACCCTGGCGGTGAAGCCGCGGATGATGCCGTCCTCGACCATCCTGGAGATCCGGGCGTACGCGTTGGCCCGGGACACGTGCACCCGCTCGGCCACCGAGCGGATGGAGGCGCGACCGTCCTGCTGCAGCAGCCGCAGGATCGACCGGTCGACCCGGTCGAGTCTGGACATCTGTTCAGCCGACATGACCCCCCACCCCCACCGATTGGACGCACTGCCACCAGTCGACCGCCGTACAGGCCGAATGTCCACCACCTTGTCACGCTTCTGGTCAAGATGAACAGACGACCGAACAATCGGTAGGGAGCCCCCGCAACCCCTGGAGGTGCCCCGAGATGACCGTTCTCGACCACAGACACCACGCGGGTGTACCCGGTTGGCTGCCCGGGGCCACCGCCCCGCGCACCGATCCGGCACCCCTCCTCCCGGACCCCTCCCCCGTCCGGGCGATCGGCACCCCCGCGCTGGAGAAGTACGACCCCGCCCTGCTGCGCGAGCTGTACCGCCGCCTGGTCGTCGGCCGCCGGTACAACCAGCAGGCCACCACCCTGACCAAGCAGGGCCGGCTCGCCGTCTACCCGGCGTCCACCGGCCAGGAGGCCTGCCAGGTCGCCGCCGCGCTGGTGCTCGGCGAGCACGACTGGCTCTTCCCCAGCTACCGCGACACCCTCGCCGTGGTCTCCCGGGGCGTCGACCCGCTGGAGGCGCTGACCCTGCTGCGCGGCAGCGCCCACACCGGCTACGACCCGCGGGCCAGCCGCACCGCCCCGCTCTGCACCCCGCTCGCCACCCAGGCCCCGCACGCCGTCGGGCTGGCGCACGCCGCCCGGCTGCGCGGCGAGCCGGTGGTCGCGCTGGCGATGCTCGGCGACGGCGGCACCAGCGAGGGCGACTTCCACGAGGCGCTGAACTTCGCGGCCGTGCTGGACGCCCCGGTGGTCTTCCTGGTGCAGAACAACGGCTACGCGATCTCCGTGCCGCTCAGTGCGCAGTCCGCCGCGCCGAGCCTGGCCCACAAGGCCGTCGGCTACGGGATGCCGGGCCGGCTGGTGGACGGCAACGACGCGCCCGCCGTGCACTCGGTGCTGACCGAGGCGGTCGAGCGGGCCCGGGCCGGCGGCGGCCCGACCCTGGTCGAGGCGCTGACCTACCGGATCGACGCCCACACCAACGCCGACGACGCCACCCGCTACCGCACCGAGCCCGAGGTGGCCGCCTGGCGCGAGCACGACCCGATCCTGCTGATGGAGCGGGCGCTGCGCGGACTCGGCGTGCTGGACGACCGCCTGGTGCGGGAGGCGGCCGACGAGGCGGAGGCGCTGGCGGCCCGGATGCGGGCGGAGTTCCACACCGACCCGGAGCTGGACCCGATGTCGCTGTTCGCCCATGTCTACGCCGAGCCGACCCCGCAACTGCGCGAGCAGGCCGCCCAGTTGGCCGCCGAGCTGGCCGCCGAGGCGGAGGTGGCGGACCGATGAGCACGGCCCACCCGTCGCCCACCCCCACCCTTGGCGGAGCCTCTGCGCGGCGCCCCTCTGATGTCCGCACCGCCTCGATGGCGCAGGCGCTCAACTCCGCGCTGCGGGACGCCATGCGCGAGGACCCGGCGGTGCACGTGCTCGGCGAGGACGTCGGCGCGCTCGGCGGGGTCTTCCGGATCACCGACGGGCTCACCGCCGAGTTCGGACCGGAGCGCTGCCTGGACACCCCGCTGGCCGAGGCCGGCATCCTCGGCACCGCGATCGGCATGGCGATGTACGGGCTGCGCCCGGTCGTCGAGATGCAGTTCGACGCCTTCGCCTACCCGGCGCTGGAGCAGCTGTTCTCGCACGTCGCCAAGATGCGCAACCGCACGGCGGGCCGGCTCCCGCTGCCGATCACCGTCCGCATCCCGTACGGCGGGGGCATCGGCGGCGTCGAGCACCACAGCGACGCCTCCGAGGCCTACTACACCAGCACCCCCGGCCTGCACGTGGTCACCCCGGGGACGGTGGCCGACGCGTACGGGCTGCTGCGCGCCTCGATCGCCTCCGACGACCCGGTGGTGTTCCTGGAGCCCAAGCGGCTCTACTGGGGCAAGGCCGAGTTCGACCCGGACGCGCCCGTCGAGCCGATCGGCCGGGCGGTGCTGCGGCGCACCGGCACCTCCGCCGTGCTGATCACCTACGGCCCCTCGCTGCCGGTCTGCCTGGCGGCGGCGGAGGCGGCGCAGGCCGAGGGCCGGGACCTCGCGGTGCTGGACCTGCGCACCCTGGTGCCGTTCGACGACGAGACGGTCTGCCGGGTGGTGCGCTCGCTCGGCCGGGCCGTGGTGGTGCACGAGGCGAGCGGCTTCGGCGGCACCGGCGCGGAGATCGCCGCCCGGGTCACCGAGCGCTGCTTCCACCACCTGGCCGCGCCCGTGCTGCGGGTCACCGGCTTCGACGTCCCGTACCCGCCGCCGATGCTGGAGCACCACCACCTGCCCGGGGTGGACCGGATCCTGGACGCGGTCGCCCGGCTGCAGTGGGAGGACCGAGGATGATGCCCGTCGTACGGGAGTTCCGGCTGCCCGACCTCGGTGAGGGGCTCACCGGGGCCGAGGTGGTGCGCTGGATGGTCGAGGTCGGCGAGGTGATCGCGGTCGACCAGCCGGTGGTGGAGGTGGAGACCGCCAAGGCCGTGGTGGAGGTGCCCTGCCCGTACGGCGGGGTGGTCACCGCGCGGTACGGCGAGGTGGGCGAGGAGATCGCCGTGGGCGCGCCGCTGGTGACGGTCGCGGTGGCGCCGGCGGCGGGGAGCGGGCCGGAGGATGCGGCGGGGCCGGGCTCTGCCGCTGCGCCTGCCGCTGCCTCCGGGGCTGCCGAGGTGGAGCGGCCGTTGGTCGGGTTCGGGGTCGCCGAGCCGGGCCGGGGCGGGCGGCGGCGCCGGGTCGGGGCACCGGCCTCGGCCTCGGCCGTGGTCGCCGCCGGTACCGTGGCCGTGCGGGCTCCGGTCGTCCCGGCCGGGCCGGCGGTGGTGCCGGTGATCTCGCCGCTGGTGCGGCGGCTGGCCCGGGAGCAGGGGGTCGACCTGGCCGCGCTCACCGGGAGCGGGCCTGACGGACTGATCATGCGCGCGGACGTCGAACGGGCGGTCGCGGCCACGGTGGCCGCTCCGGCGCCCGCCGGGCCCGCCGGGCAGGACGGCGTGGTCCCGCTGCGCGGGCTGCGCAAGGCGGTGGCCGAGAAGCTGAGCCGCAGCCACCGGGAGATCCCGGCGGCGACCTGCTGGGTGGACGCCGACGCCACCGAACTCATGGCGCTGCGGCGGCAGTTGAACGCCACGCCGGGGCCGAAGGTGAGCGTGCTGGCGCTGCTGGCGCGGATCTGCACCGTCGCCCTGGCGCGCTTCCCGGAGCTGAACTCCTCGGTGACCGGGGACGGTTCGGGCATCGTCCGGCACTCGGCGGTGCACCTGGGCTTCGCCGCGCAGGGCGAGCGCGGACTGGTCGTCCCGGTGGTGCGGGACGCGCAGAACCGCAGCACCGGGCAACTCGGCGAGGAGCTGGGCCGGTTGACTGAGGCGGCGCGCAGCGGCGCGCTCACCCCGGCCGAACTGACCGGCGGCACCTTCACGTTGAACAACTACGGGGTGTTCGGCGTGGACGGATCGACCCCGATCCTCAACCACCCGGAGGCGGCGATGCTCGGGGTCGGTCGGATCGTCGCCAAACCCTGGGTCCACCAGGGGGAGTTGGCGGTCCGCGAGGTGACCCAGCTGTCGTTCACCTTCGACCACCGGGTCTGCGACGGCGGGACGGCGGGCGGTTTCCTGCGGTTCGTCGCGGACTGTGTGGAGCAGCCGGGGATGCTGCTGCGGCAGCTCTGAGGACCGCCGTCGAGCCCCGCTCTCCGGTTGCCCTGGGTGTGCGGACGGACACCCGGGGCGACCGGGGGCGGGGAGAGTAGCGCGTTCCGGGCCCGGATGTCCGGGCTTCGCGTGATTCGCCGGTCGGTCGGTCGGGCCGTGCCACGCTGCCTTGGCGCCAGTAGCGACAAGCCAGGTGGTGGCGCAGGCCGGCCGGAGGGCGAAACGATTCTCTTGGGTACTCGAAACGTAGCGGTGAAGTCCCGCGGAACAGTCCTGGTCCGTACCGGGCACGGCTCGGCGGGGGTCTCGTCCGTCCCGGGCCTGCGACAGTCCGCGCCCGACGGGGGCCCGTCGCGGGAGGCGGTCGCCCGGCCGCCGGTGCCCCTGGACCCGTCGGTGCCCCTGGCCCCGCCTGCGCCCCTGGCCCCGCCGATGCCCGTGGCCCCGCCGGACCTTCCGCCGCTGGTGGCGGCGGAGGCACCGACGGAGGTGCTGCCGCCGGTGTCACTGCTGGAGCCCGTCCGGCCGCCGCAACCGCCGTTCGTCCCGGCTCCGGCCCACGTCCACGTCCACGCCCCGGCTCCCGCCCCCGCCGCCGACTTCCGCCCGCTGTTCGCCGACGCTCCCGGCCTCAACCGGGTCGGCCCGGGCGACCGGTGGAGCGACGCCTGGGGCGTACGGACCCCCGCCGGGCAGCCCGCCGCCGCGCTCCCCGCCGCCGGGCAGGACCAGGCCACCGCCCGGTGGCCGCTCACCGCCCGGGAGGTCGGGCTGGTCCGGGCCGGCCTCGCCGCCGTCGAGCCGGTCGCCGACCGGGCCACCGCGCACTTCTTCGCGCTGCTCTTCCTGCGCCATCCCGAGCTCCGCTCGTCCTTCCCCGCCGCCATGGACGTCCACCGCGAGCGGCTGTTCCGCACCCTGCTGGCCGTGGTCCGCGAGCTCGACCGGCCGGCGGCCCTGCGCGCCACGCTGGCCGGGCTAGGCCGGTCCCACCGCCGGTACGGGGCGCTGGCCGGGCACTACGCCGTGGTGGAGGAGTGCCTGGTGGGAACGCTGGCCCGGTACGCGGGCGACCGCTGGGACGCCGAGGCCGAGTCGGCCTGGCGCCGCGCCTACCAGATGATCTCCTCGGCCATGATCGAGGCCGCCGAGGAGGACGCCCGCACCTCGCCGGCCTGGTGGCAGGGCGAGATCGTCCGGCACGAGCGCCGGACCCGGGACGTCGCGGTGGTCACCGTCCGGCCGGACCAGGCCTACCCGTTCCGGGCCGGGCAGTACACCGCGCTGGAGACGCCCTGGTGGCCGCGGGTCTGGCGGCACTACTCCTTCGCCGGCGCGCCCCGCCCGGACGGGCTGCTGACCTTCCACGTCAAGGCCGTCCAGGCGGGCTGGGTGAGCAACGCGCTGGTCCACCGGGCCGCGCCCGGGGACGTGCTGCGGCTCGGCCCGGCGGCCGGCGCGATGACCGTGGACCACGCGGCCGGCCGGGACCTGCTCTGCCTCGGCGGCGGCACCGGGATCGCGCCGGTCCGCGCCCTGGTCGAGGAGGCCGCCGAGCACGGTGCGTCCGGCCGCCGGGTCGAGGTGTTCTACGGGGCCCGCCGGGCCGAGGAGCTGTACGCGCTGGAAGAGCTGCGCGAACTGGCCGCTCACCACCCCTGGTTGACGGTCCGTCCGGTGCTCTCCGGCGGCGGCCACGCCGGGGGCCCGCTGGGCGGCGGACTGCTGGGCGGCGGACTGCTGACCGGCGAACTGCCCGATGCGGTGGGCCGGTTCGGCCCGTGGACCGGTCGCGAGGCGGTGCTCAGCGGGCCGCCGGCGATGGTGCGCCGGGGCGTCGGGGTGCTGCTGCGGGCCGGGGTCCCGGCCGAGCTGATCCGGCACGACCCGGTCGGCGACCCGGCCGCCGTGTGATCACCCGAGGTCGGGGGCGAGGAGCGCGCGGATGCCCTCGATGTTGGCCGCCAGGTACGCCCGCAGCCGGGGCGGGACCACGTTGACCGAGGTGACGCCCTCGCGGGTGAACGGCAGCCGGACCACCTCGTACTCGCCGTTGGGGTCGGTCACCTCGGGCCCGTGCCGTCGGTCGAGGTCCATCGAGGCGAGCCGGCAGACGAAGAAGTGCTGCACCTTGACCCCGTGCGGGTGCAGCGGGGTGCCGTCGTCATGGTGGGTGTGGCTGATGGTGTCGACGAAGGCGGGCACCACGTCCACGACCTTGCCGCCGAGCTCCTCGTCCACCTCGCGGTGCAGCGCCTCGACCACCGTCCGGTCCTCCCGCTCGACCCCGCCGCCGGGCGTGATCCAGTACGGGTGCGGCGAGTCCGGCCGGACCCGCCGGATCAGCACGATCGAGGCCGGGCCGTACGGATCGTCCGGGTCCAGCTCCAGCAGGATCGCCCGCGCGGTGCGCTTCACGACCGGGCGCGGTGGCGCGGTGCGGTTCTCGGGGCCCATGGCCACCTCCGGGACTGGCGCGTTGTGCGGAAGTCTCCCGCGCCGGGGGAGGAACGAAACCCGGGGAACGGGTCGAAACACACCGGGAACGGGTCGAAACGCCGACCCGGTCGGGTGCATCCGTTCGGGGTCCCGCTGTGCTGCAATGAGCAGCTATCGGGCAAATCGGAGGTTTCGTTCCGCATGCCCGTTCTGGGCACGGACCTGTACGAGGGACTCGGGCTGGGGGTTGGGTGTCATGGATCGGATCGCACAGCCGTTCGAGAAGACGCAACCGTTCGAGACAGCACGACCGTTCGGGGAGCACCCGTTCGGAGAGCAACCGTTCGAGGCGGCACGACCGCTCGGGACCGCGCGGGAGGCCGGGCCCGCCGCGCCGCGGCCGCCCGAGGCGGACCGCGGGCCCACCCTGATCGGCTCCGTCCAGCGGGCGCTGCGGCTGCTGGAGGCCGTCGGGGGCTTCCGGCGCGGCGCGACCGCCAAGCAGCTGGCCCGGGCCGCCGAACTGCCCCTCGGCACGGCCTACCACCTGCTGCGGACCCTGGCCCACGAGGGCTACCTGCGGCGCTCCGAGGGGCGCTTCTTCCACGGGGAGGCGCTCGACGGCATAGCCCGCTCCCGCGGCCGGTGCGGCGACCCCGACCTGCGGACGCGGATGCGGTCCTTACGGGACGAGCTCGGCGCCGCGGTCTACTTCGCGCTGTACCGGGACGGCGAGGTCCACGTGGTGGACGTGGCCGAGGACCCGAACCGCCCGGCCGTCGAGCCCTGGGCGGACTTCCGGGCCACCGCCCACGCGCACGCCATCGGCCAGTGCCTGCTCGGCCAGCTGCCCGAGGAGGAGCGCCGCGACCACCTCGCCCGCCACCCGCCGGCCGGGCTCACCCCGTCGACCCTCACCGGCGAGACCGCGGTGCTGCGTCGGCTCGCCTCGCTGCGGCCGACCATGCCGGTGCTGGAGCGTCAGGAGTACGCGCTCGGCACGGTCTGCGCGGCCGTCCCGATCACCATCGGCCCGGTGGTCGCCACGATGGCCCTGTCGCTCCCGGTCGAGCGGGCCGACCGGCTGGTCTCCGTCGCGTGCCAACTGCGGCGCGGGGTCGGGGCGATGAGTCCGTCGTTCATCTTCTGACACCACTTGGTCTGGACCTGCTCCGGCTCGTTCACCATTTGAAAAAGCACGCCTTGTCCACTACATCCCCAAACATGGACGATGATGATCGAACGTGGATTGGTTGCATAAACCGTCACAAAAACCGTCGAAAACATGTCCGCCGCCATCGGACCAAGCGAACCGACGGCGCGGGCAGAACGAGAGGTACTGGCGCCATGCAGCACAGCACAGTCCAGGGTCACCTGGTGATGAACCTCGTGGTCTCGCACGAGCTCTCCTTCCGCCTCCCGGTGGACCTGGCGTACGAGGCCGACGACCCGTACGCCGTCCGGCTCACCTTCCACCTGCCCGGCGACGCCCCGGTCACCTGGTACTTCGCGCGGGAGCTGCTGCTCGACGGGATCAGCGGACCGGCGGGCGAGGGCGACGTGCACATCCGCCCGGTCGGCGACGAGCTCTCGGAGGTCCGCATCGTGCTGCACTCCCCCGACGGGGACGCCCTGCTGTGCGCCTCGTCCGCGCCGCTGATCGCCTTCCTGGCGCGGACCGACCGGCTGGTGCCGATGGGGCAGGAGTTCTCCGGGCGGGACATCGACGCCCAGCTCGCGGACCTGCTCAAGGGGCGTGAGAACGCGGGGTGATCGCCCCGGCCGCGGTCGCACAGGAACGGCGAAGGGGCCCGTACCCGGTGGCAACACCCGGGTGCGGGCCCCTTTCGGCCGTCCGCACGGCACCGGTCAGTCGTCGTCCAGGGCCAGGTGCAGGCCCCACGCGACCAGGCTGATGATCAGTGAACCGACCAGCGCCGAGCCGAAGTTGGTCACGTGGAAGTCCAGGCTCAGCTTCCCGGAGGCCCAGGAGGTGAGCAGGAGCATCAGGGCGTTGATCACGAAGGTGATCAGTCCCAGCGTGAGGATGAACAGCGGGAACGAGAACAGCTTGACCACCGGCTTGATCAGCCAGTTCACCACGCCGAACACGACGGCGACGCCGAGCACCGTCAGAGCCTTGTGCTGCCAGTCGGCCTTGCCCTGGGCGAGTTGGATGCCGCTGACGATCCAGGCGGCGACCCAGATGGCCGCCGCGTTGATCAGTGTCTTGATGAGGAAACCCTTCATGCCGCCCAAGCCTGACAGGAACCACCCTCCCGGCGGAACCACCACACGGCGGGGTCGTGCTGAATGCCCCTGGTCCGGGAGGTGGACGGACGGGCCCGGGGACGAGGGCGGACGGCGGCACACTGGCCGGAGGACCGGCCGCCCCGGCGGTTAGGGTCGCGTCATGAGCACCAAGACGCTGACCGAAGAACTCTGGGCGGCCATCGAGCCGGTGTACGCCGAGATCCTCGCCCACCCCTTCCTGGCCGGGCTCACCGACGGCACCCTGCCGCGCGAGGCCTTCCGCCACTTCGTCGTCCAGGACTCGCACTACCTGCGCGACTACGCCCGCGCGCTCGCCGTCTGCGCCGCCAAGGCGTCCGGCGAGGAGGACGTCCGGGCCTTCGCCGACGACGCGGTCGGCGCGCTGGCCGCCGAGCAGGGCATGCACGCCGAGTTCCTGACCGCCTTCGGCGGCAGCGCCGAGGAGGCCGCCGCCGAGCCGGTGCTGCCCACCACCCGGGCCTACACCAGCTACCTGCTGGCCACCGTCTACGGCGGCTCCTTCGCCGAGGCGCTCGGCGCGGTGCTGCCCTGCTACTGGATCTACGCCCGGGTCGGCGAGGCGCTGCTCGCCCAGGGCTCGCCCGACCCGCTGTACGCCAAGTGGATCTCCACCTACGGCGACGAGGCCTTCCAGTCGGTGGTCCGCCGGGTGCTGGCGCTCACCGACCGGCTGGGCGAGGAGCTGTCCGCGGCCGAACGCCGGAAGGTGGTCGGGCACTTCGTGACCACCTCGCGCTACGAGTGGATGTTCTGGGACGCCGCCTGGCGCGGCGAGCGCTGGCCGGTCTGAGTCGTCCGGGAACGTCCGCCCGCCGTCCGGGACGCCCCGGGCGACGGGCGGACGGTGCCTGGTCAGCCGGTGACGTAGTAGCCGTTCACGTCGGCGACGAGGTCCAGGTCGGCCCCGTGGTTGTAGACGGCGTAGGTGCCCGTGCTTTCGAGCACCTCGGCGGTCGCCGAGTTGGAGGTGGTCTGCCCCCGCACCACGTTGACGGTGGAGGTGCCCGTCTGCAGGTTCGGTTCGCGGGTCACCGCGAGGTAGCCGTCGGCGAGGACGTTGGTGGCCGTGATGTTGGCTTCGACGGCGAAGGCGTTCGGCACGGAGCCGTCGGTGGGGACGGCCTGGATCATCCGGGTGCCCGACCCCGGCACCGGTCCGCCGCCGAGCCGGGAGTCGAGGCTCCGCACCGGTGTCCTGAGCGCGCTGTACCGGCCCTTGCCGGACGGTCCGTAGTAGCCGACGATGTCGACCACGACGTGCACCGGGCCGACGTGGTTGTAGAGGTTGATCCTGCCGTCCTGGCCGACCGGCACCACGACGCGGTTCGCGACCGTCGAGCCCGCCGGGAAGTTGACGTTCGAGCCGGCGTCGGGCCGGGGTTCCCCGGCCGGGTACGCGGTCAGGAAGCCGTCCCGGTAGCCGTCGACCGCGGTGACGTTGAGGACCACCGCGGTGGCGTCCGTGGTCCCCAGCTCGGTGCGGGCGACGTGGTAGCTGCGCACCGAGTCGGTGTCGATCCGGCCGGTGGTGTCGCGGCGGCTGTCGGCGATCCGGCTCGGGTACAGCGGGCGGAACGTGTCGGTCGCCGCGGTCCGGAAGTAGCCGACCACGTCGAGGACGACGTCGGTGGTGCCCGCGTTGTTGTAGAGGGTGAGCCACGGGACGTCGTGGCTGACCGGGCCGGTCGCGACCGTGACCAGGTTCGAGACGGTCTGGCCGGGCCTGAAGTTGATGCTGGAGGTGGCGGGCTTGGTGCCCGGCGCGCCGGGGGCGGAGCCGAGCGTGACGAAGCCGTCGGCGGTCGGGTCGGTCACGGTCACGTTGACCACCACGGCCGTGGCATCGGTCGGGACGACGCCGAAGCACTCCTGCCGCGGGGGGTTGAGGCAGCCCGTGGCGATCGGGGTCGAGAAGTACTCGCCGGCCCGCAGCGGCCGCGCTGTGCGGGTCTCCGGGACCTTGCTGTCGTCGCGGGTGTCCAGGACCCGGATCGGGGACATCCCGACGTACCCGGCCGGTGCGGTGACGTCGGGTGCGGCCGTGGCGGCGGCCGGGGCGGCGACAGGTGCCGCGGCGGGTGCCGCGGCGGGTGCGGCGGTCGCCGGGACGGCGGCGAGGGCCGGGGCGGTGAGGACGAGCGCCGCCAGGGCGGCGAGGGACATGGCTGTTCTGGCCCGCATGATCGGATCCCCCCGGGGGTCGACGGTGCTGGACGGGCTTGCTTCCAGTACTGGTTGGACGCATCGGGCCGCCCGGGGTTGTGCCCCCCTCCGGAGGAATTCCCGGCGGGGGCCCGGACGCCGCTCGTCCCGGGCCCCGCCCGGCCCGCCGACCCGGGTGCTCCGGGGCC